>CAYOFV010000001.1:0-81102 GCA_964403565.1 uncultured Piscirickettsiaceae bacterium
CAGCATACGCAGACTGAATTTGAATTTCTAAAAACATGCGTACCAAATGCGTACGCCTATGGCTTTCAAGGCGAAACTGCTCTAACACCTCATTCAAATTAAAATCTTTTTGTTTGCCCTGATTAAACAACTCTTTTGCAACTTTCTGCATATCGTTATCTAGTTGCATGTGTTGCATAACTTTCTGTGCTAGCAGTATTTCAGACTTTGACACTCTGCCATCAGCTTTAGAAATATAGCCCATGACTGAAAATAAACTACTAAAAAATGCTGCTTGTACACGCTGCTGATCGCCAATATGATAATCTTTAGCAAATCCTCCAAAACTAGATTTACCTTTGGAAAAATTACCTGCAAATGCAGCGCCTAACATAGCACCTAATGGGCCGCCAAGCATAAAACCAAATGCACCACCCAAAACTGTTGTCCACCAACTCATATTAATTACCCTGTTTTATTTTTGAATTTTTCTTAGGTTTATTGCCCCAAAAGCCTTTCTTTTTTCTTGATTTATTTTCAGCTGAATTACTATCTTTGCCATATCTAGGCTTATTGCGATTTTTGTTCTTTTTTGGCTTTTTCTTCTTTGGTGGTAGAAGTTTTTTAGCTGACTCTGGAACATTATGATCTGGGTAAAAATCATCAATCATAATACGTTCTAATTTCTTCTGAATTAAACGCTCAATATCAAAAAGTTTTTTAGCTTCATCCGCACTAACTAAAGATACAGCTTCGCCTTTTGATCCTGCACGCCCTGTTCTACCAATACGATGCACATAATCTTCAGGTACGTGCGGAAGATCAAAATTAACTACATGTGGTAATTCACTAATATCAATACCACGAGCCGCAATATCTGTTGCCACTAGTACTGAGACTTTTCCTTTTTTAAAGTCTGCCAAAGCTCTAGTTCTAGCACCTTGAGATTTATTACCATGAATTGCAGCGGCACTAATTTTATGTTTTTCTAACTGGGTAGCAATTCTATTAGCACCATGTTTAGTTCTACTAAAAACCAAAACCTGGTACCAATCATATTCCTTAATTAAATGAATCAACAATGCTTGTTTCTTAGACTTGTCAACTGGGTGTATATATTGTTTTATAGACTTTACAGTTGAATTTCTAGGCGCTGTAGACATCTCCACAGGGTTGTTAACTAATGACTTTGCTAGCTTTCTTATTTCATCTGAAAAAGTTGCTGAAAACATCAATGTTTGACGCTTTTCTGGCAAGATTTTTAATATTCTTTTAATATCGTGGATAAAACCCATATCCAACATACGATCAGCTTCGTCAAACACAATAACTTCAAGTTGATCAAACTTAATAGCGTTTTGTGAATATAAATCTAGCAGACGCCCTGGTGTTGCCACTAATATATCAACTCCACTTCTTAGCTTTTGCATTTGCGGATTAATTTTTACCCCGCCAAATACAACTGAAGATCTCAGTGGTAAGTGCTTGCCGTAAGTTATTACATTGTCATGCACTTGTGCTGCTAACTCACGAGTTGGAGTTAATATAAGTGTTCGCACCTGATTAGATTTTGCCAATGTGCCATGAGACAGTATTTCTAGAATCGGTAAAGTAAAACCAGCGGTTTTGCCTGTTCCAGTTTGAGCGGCGGCCATAATATCATTACCCTTTAATACTTCAGGTATAGCTTTTAATTGAATTGGCGATGGAGTGTTATAGCCTTTTTGCTCAACAGCTTTAACAATGTCTGTTGATAGACCTAATTTGGAAAAACCCATGATTATATGGTGTTAAATAAAGTTTGGTATTTTACTGTGTATTCTATAATTCACTGCATGGATAATACACAAACAATTAAAAGCCCTTGTACAGGTATATGCAAATACAACAAAGACAACTATTGTCTTGGCTGCAAGCGTCATAGTGATGAGATCACCAACTGGATTAATTATTCAGATGAAATGCGCAGGGCTATCATGCAGGACTTAAAAGATCGTAAGATTGATTAGCCCATTTCTGCTGGAGTTCTAGCTTTAATACTTAAAGCATGCAACTCTCCACTATCAATATCCTCACGAACAGCAGCTAAAACCATTCTTTGCCTAGCGAGCAAAGACATGCCTTCAAATGCTTCTGACACTACTGTAGTAGCACAACTACAACCATCACCCTCCATGGTGACAGTTGCGTTATCTATTGCTTTTTCAAGCTTTGCTTGGATTTCTTCAAGAGTCAAAATTATGCTCCGAATAAACCTTTAAGAGCATAGAAGAATAGAATTGACATTACAGCTCCTGCCGGAAGTGTAATTAACCAAGACATAAAGATTGTATTAACTGTTCTCATATTAAGTGCAGCAACACCACGAGCAATACCAACACCTAATACCGCACCCACAAGTACTTGTGTAGTTGATACAGGAATACCTGTTGATGATGCAACTACAACTGTTGTAGCAGCAGCAAGTTCAGCGGAGAAGCCGCGAGATGGAGTAAGCTCAGTAATGTTTTTACCAATGGTTTTCATTACCTTGAAACCAAAAGTTGCCAAACCAAACACGATACCTCCGCCACCAACTAGTAGAATCCATGAAGGTAATGCACTTTTAGCAGCAATATCACCACTAGCAGATACAATGTTATACACAGCAGCTAATGGACCAATTGCGTTTGCAACATCATTTGAGCCATGTGCAAATGCCATAGCAGATGCGGTAATTACCATAAGTACTGCAAATAGTTTTTCCATATTGGCAAAGTGGAAGTCTTTATCGTCGCTTGGAACAGACTTAATACGACTCATAATAACTTTTGCAATAACTGCAGCAACAAGTCCTACAATAAGAGCGATAGTTAGACTTAAGGTAGCATCTTTACCAATGTACTTTAATGATTCAACATGCTTAAGGCCTTTAAATAAAGTTACTAGTGCAATAATAAAACCAACTAAAAATACATAAAAAGGTAAGTATCTTTTAGCATTGTCAAATGGGTTTTTGGTGTCAATCACCAAAGATTGTAGACTCTTAAAGATAAGAACAGCAAGGGTTCCAGCAATCAAAGGTGAAGCTATCCAACTTAACACAATCTTTACAACCTTACCCCATGCAACAGCATCAACACCAACACCTACTGCACCAAAACCAACAATCGCACCAACAATTGAGTGAGTGGTTGAAACCGGCCAACCTAAAGAAGATGCTATAAGTAGCCACATACCAGCAGCTAAAAGCGATGCAAGCATTCCATACACCAATAAGTGCGGCTCATTGGTAAAGAGCGATGCGTCTAATATACCTTTTCGAATAGTTGCCGTTACCTCACCACCTGCAAGTACTGCACCTGCAAATTCAAAAATAACCGCAATAATAACTGCCTGTCTAACAGTGATAGCACCAGAACCAACTGATGTACCCATAGCGTTAGCAACATCATTTGCACCAACACCCCAAGCCATAAATAGACCAAAGCCTACTGCCAACATAATTAGAATCTCGGCATTATTTGTAATAATTTCCATAATTAAATCCTCTTAATGCTTTATTTTGCTAGTAGTACTTCTAATCTTGAGCCAACTTTTTGAGCAGAATCTGCAAGCTCACCAAGCCACTCTACTGCACGATAGTAAAACATTACATCTACTGGCGGTAATTTAGATTCTAATGGAAATAACTTCGCACGAATTTCGTGCTGAATCTTGTCTGATCTGCTTTCAAGATCGTTAATATCTTGAATAATAGAATTAACAACCTTTCTTTCACGGTTACTAAATGCAGTTTCTAAAAGTTCATCTAGCTCATTAATAGCACTTAGCGCCATTGCTGAGGTTTGAATACAAACGCTGGTTAATTCTTTAACATCTTCAAATATTTCATCAGGAAGAGTCATCTTACGATTAATCATAAGACCAGCTACATCCTTAGTAGTATTTGCAATTGAATCTTGGATTAATAACAAATCCAATAGATCTCTACGTGAGAATGGCATCATGAATGTTGAAGGTAGACTAAGACGTAGTTTTTTCTTTAGTACATCTGCTTCGCCTTCTTTAGAGCTGATACTAGATCTAATTACTTCGGCCTGATTCCAATTTTGATCATGGATGGCAACCATGAACTTGTTTAATTCTGAAATGCATGAGTGAACATGCGACATATGTTTTTGTAATGGACTAATTGGTGACTTACCAAATAGACCGTCAATTATATTTGCAGCCATTTTTATTTTCCTCTTGTTATTTATTTATTTTTTCTTGTTGTTTCAAGTGCGAATTTTCTATAAAAATTTATGCTTGTCAAGAGCTTTTTTTATTTTTTTTCACGTCAAAATCATCGTCTTCTTCGTCAAATAAAATACGTTGCCCCTCGCCTTCAAGATCGTCATACTGTCCGCTTCTAACCCCCATTATTAAAAGGATTACGAGAATTATCCCTACAACAATCATGCTAGGAATTAGCCAGTAAATTACATCCATACTGCTCTTAAAAAAATATAAAAATTAAAATTTAGCATAATTTATTTTTAACAATCGGAATGAGTTTTTCGCGAATTTTGGAAAAAGTTGTTAAAAAAGCGTCAAATTCTTGACCATCAGGATCGTCAAAACCAACGTGAATAACTTCTGTCTTTCCTGGAAAAATTGGACAAGTTTCTTGAGCATTTCCACATACGGTAATTACCAAATCAAATTGAATATCCATAACCTTTTCAATTACTTTAGAGTGATAATCATCTCTCCACATATTATTTTGCTCTAATACTTCCTTGGCATTTGGATTTACCCTTCCACTTGCTGCAACACCGGAAGAGTATGCTTCAACACAATCAGATAAATCGTTATTTATTAACGCCTCTGCAATAATAGAACGACAAGAATTGCCCGTACATAATATTAATACCTTTTTCATATTACTTACTCATTTGGATGCTTACACTTAATAAGCTTAACAAAAACTATAGCAGCTGCCACTGCCCCTAAAATCGTAGCTACTATATATATCCATAAATAATCAAGATTACCACTAACAATAGCTGGACCAATTGAACGAGCAGGATTCATGCTAGCACCGGTTATTGGTCCTGCAAACATTGCCTCAAGACCAACAGTAAAACCAATAGCAATACCTGCAAAATCTTTAATCGCCTTACCATGAACTGCAGATGCACTTATAACTAACATTAAAATAAAAGTAAGTATAAATTCAAAACCAAATGATTGCGCCGCACTACCATGAGGCAGAGTTGCGCCTAAATATGCAACTTGTTGCATTGAGGTAATATCTTCAAATAGCAACAAATACAAACTATAGCTAGCAAAAATTGCACCTGCAACTTGCGCTGCAATATATGGCAATACTTTTGATCTTTCAAACTCATTCATCGCCCAAAACGCAATGCTTACTGCCGGGTTAAAGTGTGCTCCTGAAATATGCGCAAAACTATATATTAGTGCAACAATCACAAAACCAAAAGTAATAGCGATGCCTGTATGCCCAGGCTCGCCAGTTATGGCGCCAATAGCCATTGCTCCCGTACCAGCAAATACTAATATATACGTACCTAAAAATTCAGCAACTAAACTCTTTTTCATAATTGATTATTATAATAATTTATGACACTCCTAACAACACACCAGCAACAACCATAATCGCCCCAACAATCTTATTTGTGGTTTTGTTTATGCCACCACTTGCAAATGCATTTTTAATACGCACTACCATAATGTTAATCATGCTAATTCCAACCAATAAACTAACACCTACAGTTGTTAGTATCTCAAATGCATGCATAAGATTTAATTGTGAAAGATCTGTAAATGCTGGCAATATAGCAATATAGAAAATCATTACTTTTGGATTGACCATTGAAATCATAAGTCCGGTAAAAAATTCGCTGTTATTGCTTTTATTCTCTACTTTGTTTTCAAGATTAATCTTGTGAGCGTTGTATGCATTAATACCTAAATATATAAGATATATTCCACCCAGCACTCTTACATAATCCATTAACGGATTAACAATATCTGCAAATAAATCTAGCGAGAAAATAACAGCAGATAAATAAATTAAGTCTCCCGCCACCAATCCAACTGATAGATAAAAAGCTGGCAAAAAACCTTGAGCTAAGCTTTTAGCAAATACTGCTAAAGTACCTGGACCAGGAGTTATCACAAACACAAAGGCAATAGTAAATAGTGCTATAAACTCAGAAATACTCATAAGTTAATATAATGCCACAAAAACTCCAACCAGCATCATAGTTACACCTGTTGTTTCATTAACACGTTTAATAACTTTTGGATTTTCTATATATTGTCTAAGTTTAAGACCAACTACATTTGCAATACTTAATGAAAACAAAACTGTAATTCCAACAATTACAATTACTTCTATTGCTGTAATTGAATCTATATTTTCAAGATTTACAAACAACGGCAAAAAAGATAAATAATAAATCATAGTTTTTGGGTTTGTACCACCTACAACAATACCAGCAACAAATAGTTTAAAAATCGATTGTTTTTCTACATTGCTATCAAAGCTAACACCTTTTGCTCTAAATTGCATAAATCCAATATAAAGTAGATACATTGCGCCAAAAATCTTAATATAAAGCATAGATTGATCAATAAGTTGTGCCAAAACTCCTAGAGCAAAAATAGCGATAGAAACATAAAGCATATCTGTAATCGTATGCCCAATAGATAGCCATAATGCAGGTGTTAAACCAAAACGAGTTGCTGTTGCTAAAACCGCAAAAATTCCTGGTCCGGGCGATATAGCGTAAACAAACGTTGCTAGCGCTAAAGATAGTAGTGTTAGTATATCCATCTGCTATAATTTGAAATATTATTAGTGAAATGATTTTACTTATCTTATGAATTTAGACTATCTTGATTTTGAACAACCAATTGCTGAGCTAGAAGCTAAGATTGAAGCACTTTGCAATATTAAAGATAAAGCCGATATTTCCCAAGAAATGGAGGCGCTTAAGGCAAAAAGCGGCTCGTTAACCAAAAAGATTTTTTCCTCTTTAACAGACTGGCAAATATCACAACTAGCTCGTCATCCACATCGTCTGTACACTCTTGATTATATTGATGATGTATTTGATGAGTTTACAGAGTTGCACGGCGATAGAGCCTATGCAGACGATCATGCAATTGTTGGTGGTATTGCTAAGCTTGATGGCAAACCGGTTATGTTTATTGGCCAACAAAAAGGCAGGTCAACTAAAGATAAACTAAAGTACAACTTTGGTATGCCTCGCCCTGAAGGTTATCGCAAGGCATTACGCCTTATGAAAATGGCAGAGAAATTCTCTATGCCGATTATTACCTTTATCGATACTCCTGGAGCGTATCCTGGTATTGGCGCTGAAGAGCGTGGACAATCTGAAGCTATTGCAAGAAACTTATTTGAAATGTCTACACTTAAAACTCCAATTATCTCGGTGGTAATTGGCGAGGGCGGTTCTGGCGGCGCTCTTGCTATTGGTGTTGCTGACAAAATCATGATGTTTGAATACTCTATATATTCAGTTATCTCTCCTGAGGGTTGTGCATCTATTCTTTATAAAGATGCTGCTAAGGCCAATGTTGCTGCTGAATCACTTAAATTAACAAGTGCGCATCTTAAAAAAGAAGGTTTAATCGATGAGATTATTGCTGAACCTCTTGGCGGTATTCACCGTGATCCTGATGAAGCGCGTAAATTACTTAAAAAGGCTTTGTCTGCACAGTTAAAAGAGCTAACTAGCAACTCAATTGATAAAATCTTACAACAAAGACAAGAAAAACTTCTTAGTTTTGGAAGATTTAAAGGCTAAAGATCCTTACCTAGAAGGTAAAAAAATTGTTGTTGCCTTAAGTGGCGGAATTGACTCAGTAGTACTTCTGCATTATTTGCATTACCATTATGCCGATAACTTAAGAGCTATTCATTGCAACCATAATCTATCTGGCTATGCCCAAGATTGGCAAATATTTTGTCAAAATCTCTGCCAAGAGTTAGGTGTTGAGTTTTCTTTAATAAATCTTGATGTTGATGGCTCTTCCAATGTTGAAAACAATGCTCGTGTAGCTCGATACAAATCACTATCTTGCTCTTTGAATAATGCAGAAGTAATATGCACAGCACATCATAAAAACGACCAAGCAGAAACTTTACTTTTACAACTCTTTAGAGGTTCTGGAGTTGCCGGACTTGCATCCATGCCCAAAGAGAAAAACTTAGGTAAAGGTATTCATTATCGTCCGTTTTTAAATATTGAAAAATCCAAGATTATTGATTATGCAAAAAAACACAAACTCAACTGGATTGAAGATGATAGCAACAAAAATATTGATTTTAAGCGCAATTACCTACGACTTGAAACAATACCAAAACTAGAAAAAGAGTTTAAAAACCTTATAAATTCTATATCACGTAGCGCAAAACATCAGTCTGAAGCTCTAAAACTTAGTCGTGATCTTGCTGATGTTGATATTGCGCATAATGACGTAATTGCACAAAGTGGCAGAATTAGAGTTTCAGGTCTTATTGCATTAGAAGAATATAGAATAAAAAATATTTTACGTCACCACTTAAATTTATTGAACTTTCAACTTCCAAGCGACAAAGTTTTACAACAAATTGTTGAAATGCTCAGTGCTAAAACAGATTCAAACCCTGTTGTTAGTTGGGGTGCATTTGAAATTAGAAGATTTAAAGGCGAATTGTACTTTGTTAACAATACAGAGGAAAAAGTAGAGAATTTTTGTGAATTTTATGAAGAATTTAAAAATTTGCCAAATTTTTCTATTCGCTACCGCCAAGATGGTCAAAGGGTAAAAATTCCCGGAAAAAATCACTCGCAATCACTTAAAAAGCTTCTGCAAGAGGCTGGAATACCGCCTTGGGAGCGTAATTCATTGAGAATGTACTATATTGACGACGAATTAAGAGCTGTAGAAAAGCTTGGACACATGCAAGAAGACTAAATTAGCTATATGGATTAGCGATTTGCATTTTTTCTAAAATTTTTATCTCTAAATCTTCCATCTTTTGCGCGTCATTATCTTCAATATGATCATAACCTAGCAAATGCAAAGTACCATGTACGGCCATATGTATCAAATGATCATTAAAGCTTTTATTTTGAGAATTAGCTTCTGCTTTTACAACTGAAGTACAAATAACCACATCACCCAAAATTGATTCGTCAATTTCAATTGGTAAATCACTTGGAAACGACAAAACATTGGTGGTTTTATCTTTATCTCTATAGGTTTTATTTAAATTTTGAATTTCTTGTTCGTCAACAATTCGTATTAATAACTCACTTGAACCTTTATCAAGATCATCAATTACACGCTGCATAACTTCTGTTAGCTTTTGCTCATTAACTAATTCATTATTAATACTGTTTTGAATAACAACCATTACTAGATTATTAAGAATAAAATATCTCATTTTACCCGAGAATAAAATTCCACCTTAATGGCAATAATTGAAGTTGCAATACCTGTACCGCTTAATAAAACATTTGACTATATATCAGACGTTAAGGTGGATATTGGCGCACGCGTAAAGGTTCCGTTTGGTAGGAAAAAAGTTATCGGAGTTGTTCTTGATAATAAAGAGAAAAGCGAATTTGATAAGTTAAAAACTATTGAAGAAGTTTTAGATAATGAGCCAATTCTTGATAAATCGATTCTATATTTTTTATTCTGGGCTGCAAAATACTACCATTATCCAATTGGCGAAGTGATATCAGCCGCTCTGCCAAAAAACTTAAGGATTGGAAAAGAAGCAATAATTAAAAAACCTTTAGGGCTTAGTAATCAAACTACAAAGGCAGACTTTAAGATAACAGATGAACAAAAACAAGCAATTGAACAGATAATTGCATCATTTGGAACTTACCACGGATTTTTGTTACATGGTGTTACTGGATCTGGAAAGACCGAAGTTTATCTAAACATTGCGCAAAAGGCACTTGATGAAGGCAAGCAAGTATTGGTATTAGTGCCAGAAATTGGTCTTACACCACAGATGGTGTCAAGATTTAACGATAGACTTGATACTAAGGTTGTAGCCATTCATTCGCAACTTAATGAAACTCAGAAACTTGATAGCTACTTACTGGCTAAAAATGGTGAAGCCGGTGTTGTATTAGGCACTCGCAGTGCTATTTTTGCACCAATGCCTAACCTAGGTTTAATTATTATTGACGAAGAGCATGACGGCTCTTTTAAACAACAATCAACTTTTCGTTACAATGCTAGAGATTTGAGTTTTATCCGCGCTCGTCAAGCCAATGTGCCTTTGGTGCTTGGCACTGCAACTCCATCGCTTGAGATGTTAAAAAATGTGATGGATAACAAAATATCACGCATAACACTTACCAAGCGCGCAACTGGCGCAGTATTACCAAAAGTTAGTTTAATAGATATGCGCTCAAATTTTGACGGAGCAATATCAAAATTAATGTTGGAAAAAATGCGTCAATATTTGAATAAAGATAAGCAAGTTATGCTGTTTATCAATAGACGCGGGTATGCCCCAGTATATTTTTGTAAAAATTGCTCGTGGAAGGCGCAATGCAATCATTGTGAACAACCTGTGGTTTATCATCGCAATATTCACCGACTAAGGTGTCATCATTGTGGCAAAGAGACTATGCCAGTTAGCAATTGTCCTGAATGTGATTCACATGAACTTGAAGTACTGGGTTATGGCACAGAAAGACTAGAAGAAACCCTAAATTCTCATTTTCAAGATGTCGACATAATTCGCATAGATCGTGACACTACACGACGTAAAAAATCATTTTCACAACATTTAGATAAAATCAATTCTGGAAAGCCTTGCATAATTGTTGGCACACAAATGCTAGCAAAGGGACATGATTTTTCTAATTTAGCAATGGTTGGGATACTTGATGTTGATGTAGGTCTTATGTCAATTGACTTTAGAGCGACGGAACATATTGCACAACTCTTAGTACAAGTATCTGGGCGTGCCGGCAGAGCAAAAGACCAAGGTGAAGTGGTTATTCAAACTCGCTACCCTGATCATCAAATGTTTAATTATGTACTTAACTCACAATATACGAAATATGCATCGATACTACTAAAACAGCGTATGAGTAGCATAATACCCCCATTTGCTCATCAAGCACTTATCTGTGCTAATGCCAAAAACAAACAAAATGCCGAAGCATTTTTAAACGAAGCACTTGCGTTGATCGACAGCATTAAGGTAGATAACATTGAAAAATGGGGGCCGGTACCAGCGACAATTGAAAAAAAGGCTGATTATTACTACTTCAATCTATATCTGCAGTCAACCGATAGATCAGTATTACACCAGCTTTTATCAACTTTTAATGAGCATGTTAATAATTTAAAGCTTATTAATAAAGTTCGCTGGTACTTAGATATTGATCCACAAGAGTAATTAATCTAACGTGCGCTCAAGGTACAAATAAACCGCATAGGCGTTTCTTCTATTAGCTGCTTCAAATGCCACCTCATCAGCAAATTCAGACCAATCGATTGCATTGTAAGCTTCGTCAAATGGTGTCATTTCATCGACAGCTAAAGTTAAGTTTGCAAGTAGAAATTTGAGATAACGATAAGTTAAATCCATAGTTTCTTGTGGCTGATCTGAAGCACTGCCATGACCAGGAACAAAATACTCCATATCCATTTTCATAGCTCGATCAAGAGTTGCAATCCATTTAACAATATCGGCATCGCCCACAAATGGAATACGGCCTTCAAAAATGATATCTCCACTATAAAGTGTTTGGTTATCAATACTGAGTAGTGACATATCACCATTAGAATGCACTTTGCCGAAATAACTAATTAGAAATTTTTGCCCGCCTAATTCAAACTGAATGTCTTTATTAATAATTAGGTCTGGCTCAACTAAATAAGTATTGGTATTTACCCAGGGATATAAAGACTTGCGCCGTGCATTTAATAAATTTGGTGCAGCTTCAGAATCTAAATATTCCCAAGCGCCTTTTGGCGCCCATATCTGCGCACCCTCTTCTTTAAATACTTGCAGTCCATAAATGTGATCGGCGTGATAATGACTAACAACAACTAGTTTAATTGGTTTGTCAGTAACTTTTCTTATTTGCTCTAGCATTATATGTGCCAAAGCTGGAGTTCCAAGTGCATCAAACACCACCACTCCCTCATTGGTTACAACAAATCCTGCATTGGAAATAAAACCTTCAAATTCAGTAGCAGCGCCAGACAAACCAGGAACATAATACGCACTGCCATTTACATTTTCTGTAATAACTTCAACACTAACCCCCTCATACTTCGCTGCATGAGAAAAAAACGAGATAAAACCTAAAACTAAAAGTATTAAAAATTTCTTCATAAATCATCAACAATGTTTTTCATTGCACTGGTTATAGTTAATAACTCTTCATTGTTGATTACAAACGGGGGCATAGTGTAAAGTAGCTTTCCATATGGTCTTAACCAAACTCCAGAGTTTATTAACTGCCTTTGTACTGATTCTACATCAATATTACTAGTTAATTCCAATACTCCGATTGCTCCTTTTACTCTTACGTCAGCTACATTTTTATTATCTATTAATGGCAATAATTCGGTTTTTAATATCTGCTCAATCCTTTTAATATCCTCTTGCCAATTAGAATCTAACAATAGATTTAAACTTGCATTAGCAACACTACATGCAAGTGGATTTGCCATAAATGTCGGCCCATGCATAAGTATGCCAACTACAGATGATATTTTTTCATTAGTTAAGGTTGCAGCAAGTGTCATATAGCCGCCAGTTAGAGCTTTGCCTAAGCATAGAATATCTGGAACAATATTTGCATGCTCAAGAGCAAATAGTTTGCCAGTACGACCAAACCCAGTAGCAATTTCATCAAGAATTAACAAAACATCGTACTTATCGCACAAGGATCTGGCTTCAAGCAAATAATTACTAGAGTAGATATTCATACCACCAGCGCCTTGTACTATTGGCTCAATAATCATTGCAGCAATACTATTATGATTTTCTTTTAAGGTGTTTTCTAAAGATTCTAATGCCTCAGTAGTGTTTTCAACTGTTGGGCGCATTACAAAGTAATGCTTAGCTAGATTATCTGCAAATAGATAATGCATACCATTTTCAGGGTCGCATACACTCATAGCACCAAAGGTATCACCGTGATAGCCACCAAGCGGAGTTATAAACTTACTTTTTTGCTTATATCCTTTGTTGTACCAGTATTGCACAGACATCTTCATCGCAACCTCTACAGCAACTGAGCCGGAATCTGCGAAGAAGACTTTATCTAATTTTTCTGGAGTTATGCTAACTAGAGTTTTGGCTAATTGTATAGCTGGATCGTGAGTTAACCCTCCAAACATTACATGGGAGACTTTATCAGCTTGATCTTTAATTGCCTGATTAAGTACAGGATGGTTATATCCATGAATAACACTCCACCATGAACTCATGCCATCAATTACCCGAGCATTATCTTCAAGGCTTAGATATACACCATCGGCAGATAAAACTTTATAAGTCTCTACCTTATTAGGAACACTGGCATATGGATGCCAAAGGTGATTGTGATCAAATGTATCCATAGATTACATTTTACGCATGATATTTGTTATGCACACACAACTGTCATAACACACTAAAGAGGAAAGCCTTGCTTTCCTCCAAACTACAAATAGTCTTTTAACTCGGCCATTGAATCAATCACTAAATCAGGGTTAGCATCACGTATATCCTCACCATGATTATAGCCATAAGACATGCAAATAATATCAAACCCTGCAGCACGCGAAGCTTTAACATCGCTAATTGAATCTCCAAGCATTAATGAATCTTGCGGATCGATTCCAAAATGCTTTGCTGCATGTAGAAGTGGCAATGGATCAGGTTTTTTCTTTTCTAAAGTATCACCTGAGATTACAATTTCAAACTCATCAAAAATACCTAAATCTTTCAAAAGTGGATGGGTAAATTGTTCTGCCTTATTAGTAACACAACCAACTGTATAGCCCTGAGCTTTAAGATGTGCAAGACCTTCTTTAACCCCATCATAAAGGCAAGATCTACCTGAAGTGTTTTTAGCATACAAATCCAAGAAAATTGGATAAGCTTCATCATAAGCTGCTTGATCAACAGCTCCTTCTAACTCGCCAGTAAGCGATCTTTCAACCAATTTTGGAACGCCATTACCAACCCAGTGACGTACTTTTGCCTCACCCCAGGTATCTCTTCCTACGGCCTTCATAGTTTCATCAACGCAATACGCTAGGTCAGGAACACTATCAACAAGCGTACCATCAACATCAATCATTATTAACTTTGGGTTAAATTTTTTCATATCTATATTACTTCTATGGGTAGAATATCTTTAAATTAAAAAACGAACTATTGTAATGCAAAACTCATCAACTATTGGCTTTATCGGCGCTGGAAATATGGCTTACGCTCTTATTTCCGGACTAATTAACAACGATTTTCCTGCTGAAAATATTGCCGTTAGTGATTTGAGTAGTGAGCTATTATCCCAAAGAAAGACCGAGTTTAACCTTAAGGTTTTTACGGACAATACTGATCTGGTTAATAACTGCGATATTATTGTACTAGCAGTTAAGCCTCAAGTTTTGTTTGATGTTTGCGATCAAATTAAAAATGACATATCAGATAAACATTTAATAATATCTATTGCTGCAGGAATACGCTCACATGATATAAATCGTTGGCTCGGCAAAGGCAGGGCTATAGTGCGCACTATGCCAAATACTCCTGCGTTACTCGGCAAAGGTATTACTGGTATGTTTGCCAATGAAGAGGTATCAGATGAACAAAAAACCAATTCTGAGGATATTATAAATGCTGTTGGATCATCAATCTGGGTTGAAAGTGAGGATATGGTAGATGCTGTAACTGCTGTTTCAGGATCGGGTCCGGCTTACTTTTTCTTAATGATTGAATCAATGACTAAGGCTGGTATGGCACTCGGACTAGATGAAGAATCTGCAAACAAACTAAGCATTGAGACCGCGCTTGGAGCTGCAATGATGGCAAAAAACTCTAGTGATAATGTATATGAATTACGTGCCAAAGTTACCTCGCCAAATGGCACAACTCAGGCGGCAATTGAATCATTTCAAGATCAAGATTTTGAGGTGGTTGTATCTCATGCATTAAGAGCTGCATACGATAGAGCATCAGAACTTGCTCAAGAGTTAGGAGATAAATAAATTTTAGATGCCATCATCTGTAGTATTTAAATTTAAACCCTCGTTTGCTCAACTATACATAATAAGTTTTTTATATTTGCTAGCATTAATTGTTGAATGGCTTTTTATTGATATTTTAGTAATTAATATAGCAATTAGCGCTTTACTTATTTATAAGTTCTACACTCATGCATTAGAAATATTAATACTTAATAATAATTCAATTACTCAAATACTGATTGACAATAGCTCCATAACCACTCATAGTAAAGACAACACCGTTAATCATTACCCACAATTTATCAATGTTTTTAACTCTGCAAATCTATCGATAATTAGAATAAATAATAAATCAATTGTAATTTTTTCTGATTCTTTTGTAATTGGATCGATGTCTAGCTTAAATAGGATATTAAACCAAAACTAGCATGCTTAGCCCCGAAGACAGCCTAAAGCTGAATGTACTAATAACAACATCTATTGCCATTCGTATAGACAGATACAAACTTGAAGTTGTTGGTCTAACAGAGTCTGGAAAAGAACAAACTATCGCCTTAAGTCCAAGCGGTGATTCTGATAACTATATTAATGAGGTAAAAAAACTCTTAGTTGCTAAAGTTTTAGGTGCTATGGGTGGCTACCCTTCTTACTTAAAACGCTGGTCACGCATGGGGCAAGTAAGTTCTTCTAATCTACAATCATTACTAAAGCTTGGCGAAATAGAGGCAGTTGTTGCTGTTGCAAACTCAGAAAAATTAAGCGATGAAATAGTTAGCTTAGCATGGTGGTGCGCTACAAATACAGACGAACAAGCTGAAATTGGCAGGTTTTTATTATCAAAAGACTTTGTAGTAAAACACCCTGTGGGCAGGCAAATTGCTGAGTATCTACTTGAATTTTTACCATTTACTGATAACACTGAAGTATTAATTGATACCACGTATCTAATTTTGCAAGACGGTCTAGTTAGTGATGAAGTAAAAGAGAGAATTTGGCAACAAGGTCAAAGAAAAACTGCATTTTTAGTTGGGTTTATTGAGCGCTTGCACGGCAATCTACCAAATATTAACAATACAGTTGCTATCCAATCTACCCATAAAGAGTTAGATATAGTTTCAACAGAACAGGCACAAATTTTGTTAAAAACCATACTACATATACTTAAGAAAATTAATCAAGAGTATGTTTTGTATCGAACACTTGAGATGCTTGGCAAATATCTTAAACACAATCTAATAACAACGACAGAAAGTATTGATAATCTTAACAATGAAGTAGAAAAAGCTTGCGTTACTATTGGTGATAATAATGAAAAAATTAAAGCTCGATTATTTTTAGCAGGGGTTAGTGAAAAACTAGTGGTTAGTTATATTTCTGCGCACAATTTAACCGGATCTGCTATTCGTAAAAAACTCTCAAATGTGCTTAATCCAATTCAAGATGCAATCAAGGTGCTAATTACACCTTAGGCTTTAACTACCCTACAATGGGGCTATTGAAGTCTAATTTATTTAATGAAAAATTAGAAAAAATTGACAAATTCAAATTTTTGCTTGTAGGCTCTAGCCTCTGAGTTAAAGGCAAAAGCAAAAATACAGAAGTTGGTAATTTTAACAATTTTTGGTAATTTAATTGGGCTTCAACAGCCCCACAACAACTGCATATTTGCAAGTGCAGCTAATGATGCAGTCTCTGTTCTAAGTATCCTTTGCCCTAACAACAATGGCTTACAACCCTTGTCGATAGCTCTTTGTATTTCTAATGCACTTAAACCACCTTCTGGACCGATTATTATTGCAGTTTTATCTATTTTTTCATAACTAAGTAAGGTCTTATCTGCACGATGGTGCAAAATAAAAGGATTATCTAAATTTAGATCAAGCACTTGGTCAAACGTATGAATATCAAACAATTTTGGCACAACTGATCTGCCAGATTGTTCACATGCATGCAAAATTATCTTTCTCCAATGCTCCAAGCGTTTTTTCACTTTATCGCCTTTTAATCTAACTACCGCGCGTTCACTATCCATAGGGATAATATTGTTAACCCCTAACTCAACAGATTTTTGCAAAATATAGTCCATTTTTTCACCCTTGGCAATACCTTGAACTAAAGTGGTATCAAGCTTTGATTCAGATGTGTTTTTTGTCTGTGCGATAATTTCAACCTCACAATCTTTTTTTACTCTAACAACTTTAGCAACATAGTCCATCCCATCGCCATTAAACAAAACTATATCTCTACCTTCGGCAAAACGCAAAACTTTAAGCAGATGGTGTTTGGCATAATCATCTAATAGTATGGACATACCTGGCGTTAGTTGTGTGTTTTGATACAGACGATGTAGTTTCATGGTATCTTGTTGAACTTTAAGAATTCTTCGCGCTAATGATACATCAAAAACGCAGAACCGCACTACTTGAACAACTTGACGATGATGCTGTAGTTATCATCTCCACCAATCAAGAACAATTGCGCAATGGCGATGTACACTTCCCTTTTCGTCCAGATTCAAGTTTTTACTACCTAACAGGATTTGAAGAGCCTGAATCTATAGCTGTAATCAGCAAAAAAAGTTTTACAATATTTCTAAGAGAAAAAGACAAAAGTCGTGAGGTTTGGGATGGGGAAAGGCTTGGGGTTGATAGCGCATGTGAAAAACTAGGTGCAGATAACGCTTACTCTATTAAACAAGTTGATAAGTATTTGCCCAAGCTTATAGAAGAAAAATCCAATATTTATTTTGACTCTAAGTCAACAGATCTAGACAGAAAAATAACAAAAACACTTATCAATATAGATATTAAAAGTGCATCTAAAGCAATTGGTGAGTTACGATTAATTAAAGACGATAAAGAGATATCTACCATCAAGCAGGCTTGCAAAATCACTGCCAAAGCCCATACATTAGCAATGAAAACAGCAAAGCCAAATATGCTTGAGTATGAATTACAAAGTGTTTTTGATATGGAGTTCACTAAGGCAAATACGCTACATGCATATATGCCAATTGTTGCAGGTGGAAAAAACGCATGCACTCTGCACTATATTAAAAATAACAAAAAACTAATAGATGGTGATTTAGTTCTAATCGATGCTGGATGTGAGCTAGATTGTTATGCAAGCGACATAACCAGAACATTTCCAATAAATGGTAAATTTTCTCAAGCACAAAGAGATGTCTATCAAATAGTGCTTGATGCACAATACAAAGCAATAGAGTGTATAAGAGCTGGCAATAGAATTAATCAAATGCATGAAGCAGCTTCACAAGCAATTAAACAAGGATTAATGGAACTAGGGATTATCAAATCTGGTCATGAACTAACCAATCATTATATGCATGGCACTGGTCACTTTTTAGGCATGGATGTACATGATGTTGGAGAATATAAATCTGGCGATGATTACAAAGAATTTGAAGTTGGTATGATTACTACGGTTGAACCAGGCATTTACATTCGCGAAGATGATAAAATTGATCCGATTTATCATAATATCGGTATCCGTATTGAAGATGATGTTTTGGTTACTGATAACGGATGTAAAGTATTAACCGATGCCGTAGTTAAAGAAATTAAAGATATAGAGAGTTTGATGAAATGAATATACAAGAAGCAATAAAAGCAGTCATTGCAAAACAAGACTTAACTGAAGCGCAAATGCACGATGTAATGTCAGATATTATGACTGGAAAAACTACAGATGCTCAAATTGGAGCCTTTTTAGTTGGTCTAGTAATGAAAGGTGAAACTGTTGAAGAGATAACTGCTGCCGCTAAAGTTATGCGCTCTTTAGCAACTGGTGTTAAAGTTAATAAAACCAATCATTTGGTTGATACTTGTGGAACTGGTGGTGACGGCCTTGGATTATTTAACATCTCGACTGCTTGTGCATTTGTAGTTGCATCTGCTGGCGGTCAAGTTGCAAAACACGGTAATCGTTCCATTTCTTCTAAATCTGGCAGTGCTGATGTACTAGAAGCTGCTGGAGTTAATCTTAATATGAGTGCAGAACAAATTGGCAAATGCGTTGATAAAATTGGTGTTGGCTTTATGTTTGCGCCAGCTCATCACAGTGCTATGAAGCATGCAATAGGCCCTAGAAAAGAATTAGCAGTTAGAACAATCTTTAATGTATTAGGCCCACTAACTAATCCTGCAGGAGCTCCATACCAAGTTATGGGAGTATATGATAAAAACTTAGTTGAGCCAATTGCCAAAGTATTAAAAGGCCTAGGGTCTAAACACGTACTAGTAGTTCATTCTGCTGACGGACTTGACGAAATATCAATTGCCGATGACACCTTTGTTGCCGAGCTTAAAGACGGCGAAGTTAAAACTTACACAATTAATCCAGCTGATTACGGATTACCACTTGGCAACCTTGATGAAATTAAAGCCGAAGGTGCTGAAGACTCACTTAAACTTATTCAGCAAGCACTAGATGGAAAAGAAGGAAGTGCTAAAAATATTATTGCAATAAATGCTGGTGCTGCAATTTATGCGGCTGATATTGTTGATAGCATGCAAGCTGGTGTTGATAAGGCACTTAAAATTTTAAATAGCGGCAGCGCTCATCAAAAACTTGATGATTTTGTTCGCGAATCAACTGGTTGCTAATGGACAAAGATACAAATTTAATCTGGATAGATCTAGAGATGACTGGGCTAATCCCAGAAAAAGATGTAATTATTGAAATTGCAACCATTGTTACCGATAAAGATTTAAATATTCTTGCAGAGGGCCCTGCTCTTGCTATCCATCAATCAAGCAGTGTACTAGCTGGAATGGATGAATGGAATACAGAACACCACACTAATTCTGGATTGGTAAAACGAGTAAAAGATAGTGACATATCAACCAAAAAGGCGGAAAGTTCAACTATTGAATTTTTAGAAAAATATGTAAACCCTGGCATGTCTCCAATGTGTGGCAATACTATTTGCCAAGATAGAAGATTCCTATACAACTACATGCCAGAGTTAGAAAAGTTTTTCCACTATCGTCATATTGATGTATCAACTATTAAAGAGTTGCTTGTACGTTGGAAACCTGAGCTTAAAATGGAACGTACTGGCGAGCCACAACATCTAGCTCTTGCTGATATTCGTGATTCTATTAACGAATTAAAATACTATCAAAAAGTATTTATTAATGTCTAAATACCCAGATATTTGGCTCTCGCCAGCCAAAATCAACTTATTTCTACACATAATATCCAAGCGTGAAGATGGTTATCATAATCTGCAAAGTATATTCCAACTACTTGATTTTTATGATGAAATCACTTTTGATGTAAGAAGTGATGGCGTTATTAAGCGCACAGGTGGCAATAAAGAAATCCCAGAAAATCAAGACCTGTTAATTAAAAGTGCAAAAGCTATCAAAGCAATTACCAATTGCAATCTTGGGGCAGATATATCAATTAATAAAAATATCCCAACAGGTGGGGGGCTTGGTGGTGGTTCATCTAATGCAGCAACTGTTCTAATTGCGCTAAATAATCTTTGGAATCTTAACTTATCACAACAAGATCTGATGAATATAGGTGTAAAACTTGGTGCAGATGTGCCATTTTTTATTTTTGCACAAAGCGCTTGGGTCGAAGGGATTGGAGAAAAATTAAGCTCTATTAACCCGCCAGAAACGCCAATATTGGTAATTTATATCAACAAACATACATCAACTAAAGAAATTTTCTCGCATAAGGCATTGACAATGAGTCCAATGATAGGGAAAATATGCGACTTCTCTGAACTTGCTAATACTCACAATGATTGTGAACAAGCAGCGATAGAAAATATAAGTGAAATTGGCGATGCTTTGTCATATCTAAATTCATGCTCTAATCGCACTACAAAAGCAAGAATGAGTGGTACTGGAAGTTGTGTTTTTGCACAATTTAAAACAGAACAAGACGCACTGGTAGCGTTTAATAATATGCCAGAAAACTGGTTAGGCATTAATACTAAAACAATTAACACCTCTCCAATCCATAATTGGGCTGTCGCCAAGCGGTAAGGCAACGGGTTTTGATCCCGTCATGCGCAGGTTCAAATCCTGCCAGCCCAGCCATTTTCTGCTTCGTCTTTTTTCCTTGAACGGCGTCGAATCCTAAAAATTTTTCAATCACATAGCAATATCTATGCTCAATCAAATTTTTGAACATTCTCCTTGTTCAGAAAAAAAATACTTGCATAAAACACTAGTAAAACTAACCATCATTAATTATTTTCTGTTAAGGATAAAAACCCTAAAAAGATTGTTTTTATTGGGCGTATAATTTAGAGAAATTTTTACCAATATTTAGCAAATATGTCACTCGACAAAATTAAAATCTTTAGCGGTAACGCTAATCCTGAACTTTCTGGTGAAATCATATCTACTCTAAACGTAGCACAAGGCAAGGCTCTTGTTAGTAGATTTAGTGATGGCGAGGCTCAAGTTGAAATATTAGAAAATGTACGTGGTTGTGATGTATTTATTATCCAGCCTACATGTGGACCATCTCCAGCAGAAACATTAATGGAATTACTAGTGATAGTTGATGCACTGAAGCGTTCTTCTGCAGCTCGTATTACTGCGGTTGTTCCTTACTTTGGTTATTCAAGACAAGATAGACGTTCACGCCTAACACGTGTACCAATCACTGCAAAACTTGCAGCTAAAATGGTTGAATCCGCAGGGGTGGATAGAATTCTAACTGTAGATCTTCATGCTGACCAAATTCAAGGATTTTTTAATATCCCTATTGATAATATCTACGCACAACCTGTATTAGTTAACGATATCCTTTCTAAAGGTTATGACGACTTAGTTGTTGTATCGCCTGATGTTGGTGGTGTAGTACGCGCACGTGCTGCTGCTAAAAGACTAAACGATGCTGATCTTGCAATTATTGATAAACGTCGTCCAGCGCCAAATATGGTTAAGGTAATGAATGTTATTGGTGATGTAGAAGGTAGAACTTGTGTACTAATCGATGACATGGTTGATACTGCAGGTACACTTTGCCAAGCAGCTGGAATTCTTAAAGAAAAAGGTGCAAAACGCGTAGTTGCATACGCTACTCACGCTGTACTTTCTGGCAATGCAATTCAAAATATTAGTAACTCTGTAATAGACGAGCTAGTTACTACCAACACTATACCGCTTACTGGTGATGCTGTTAAGTGTAATAAGATTCGTCAATTATCAATAGCTCCTACTATGGCTGATGTAATAAAACGCATTAGTGAAGAGCAATCTGTTAGTACCATATTTACTGATGCATAAAGCCGCTTCAAGGCTATGATTTTTAGTCAAAAAATTTGGGTATAATCCGTTCTTTGGATTTTTAAATTCACACTTTTTAAATACTTATGAAGTCAACAACTAAAGCGCACAAACAAGCACTACAAAAATTAATTATGGTTGGTAAGGAAAAGGGCTACCTTACTTATGCAGAACTTAATGATTTACTACCTGAAGACCTACTTACTGAAGAGCAGATAGAGCCAATTGTAAGTATTCTTGAAGAGCTTGATATTAAAGTATCAGACACTGTTCCTGATGCTGATACACTTGTGGTTGAAACTGGTGCCAAAGCACAATCTACTTCAGCTGAAGCAGCTATTGCTGCACTAGCTGCACTTGACTCAGAATTTGGTAGAACAACAGATCCAGTACGTATGTATATGCGTGAAATGGGTGTAGTTGAGCTACTTGAACATGAAGACGAAATTCGTATTGCTAAAGAAATTGAAGCTGGCGTATATGAAATTATGCAAGCAATTACTCTATACCCTGCAATTACAGACCACTTCTTTAAAGCGCACAAACGTCTTGAAGAAGGTAAATGTAAGATGACTGACGTAATCATTGGTTATCAAGGTGATGCCGAAGACTTTGCAGCAAAGAAAGCAGCGTTTGATGCTGGTGAATTTGACGATGATGAAGAGTACGAAGAAATGGAAGAAATGGAGTATACGGGCCCTGATGAGATGCAAGTATACGAAAGATTCGAAACCGTACTTCATTGCTCAGAGATGTATAGCGAAATTAAAGAAAAACACGGTTTTAGGGACAAAAGAACTGTTGAAGCACGTGAAAAACTTTCACAAGGACTATCTGATTTAAGACTAGCTCCAAAACTTGTAAACACAATGATGGAAGTTATTTGCGATCGTGTTGACAAAGTTAAGAAACAAGAAAAAACTATTCAAGCAGAATGTCTACATGCTGGAATGTCTCGTGAGACTTTCTTTGAGCTTTTCCCTGAAAATGAAACTAACTTTGACTGGATTAAAAATGCAAAGCTTGATGATAAAGTTAAGGCTAATTTAGAAAAAGCAAAAAATGAAATTTACTATGCTCAGAAAAACCTGCATGACTATGAAGAAGATATGCAGCTTACTATTTCTGAATTAAAAGCACTTAATAAATTGTATCGTCGTGGCGATCGTCGTGCAAAGAAAGCTAAATCACAAATGATTGAAGCCAACCTACGTCTGGTTATCTCAATTGCGAAAAAATATGCTAACCGTGGCTTACAATTCTTAGATCTAATCCAAGAAGGTAATGTTGGTCTAATGAAAGCAGTTGATAAATTTGAATACCGTCGTGGTTATAAGTTCTCAACTTATGCAACATGGTGGATTCGTCAAGCAATTACCCGTTCGATTGCTGACCAAGCTAGAACAATTCGTATTCCAGTACACATGATTGAAACTATTAACAAGCTTAATCGTGTACGCCGTCAACTACTACAAAAATTCGGTCGTGAAGCAACACCTGAAGAATTAGCAGTAGAGATGGAACTGCCTGAATACAAAATTGTTAAAATTTTAAAAATTGCTAAAGAACCTTTGTCAATAGAGACTCCAGTTGGTGATGATGAAGATTCAAACATTGGTGATTTTATTGAAGACACTAACATTTCTTCTCCGGTTGAAACTACAACTAAAGAAAGCCTAAGAGAAACAACATCTGACCTACTTGCTAACCTTTCTCCGCGTGAGGCAAAAGTATTAAAGATGCGCTTTGGTATTGATATGAATACTGATCACACTCTTGAGGAAGTTGGTCGTCAATTTGATGTAACACGTGAGCGCATTCGTCAAATCGAAGCCAAAGCTCTAAGAAAACTTAGACACCCTTCACGTGCACACAAGCTTTCAAGCTTTTTAGAGTAATTACTTTTTTTTCGGGCCTATAGCTCAGCTGGTTAGAGCAGTCGACTCATAATCGATTGGTCCTTGGTTCAAGTCCAAGTAGGCCCACCAAATTAAAATTACTTCGTCTTTTTATCTTTCTAGGTTGTTGTACTTGTCTTTCGTTCAGTCATATAGTTGCACCTATACTCCTTCTCTCATTCCTGCGTACGCCTACTAGAAAGATAAAAATACTTGTAATTTATACACCAATGTATTTCTAACGAAAAAAATCCTTAAATACCGTGTGGGACAAATACACAAAAAAAGGTATGATAGTTTCTATGTTTGATGCTATTACTCAACAATTGATCAAACTTACCACAGAGGTAGGTGAAGTTATTATGAGCTATTACGATAGCGCTGTTGATATTGAAACTAAGGCTGACAATACCCCACTTACCATTGCAGATCAAAGTGCGCACAAACTTATAGTTGAAGGCTTAAATAAAATTACTCCTGGTGTGCCTATACTTACAGAGGAAAGTGAGGGAATAAGCTATGAACAACGCTCAAATTGGGGCGAATACTGGCTAATTGATCCACTTGATGGGACTCGAGATTTTTTAGATAAAACTGGTGAGTTTTGCATCTGCATTGCTTATATAAAGAACCATAAGGCAATATATGGCATGGTACATGCTCCAGTTGAAAAAACTCACTACTACACTACAGATAATAACGAAACCTTCAGGCTTAACGGCACAGAGATAACTCAGCTAAATACCAAAGATAATCATGCTCCACTTGAAATTGTTGTTGGTCATCATTCAATTAACAATACAAACCTTAAAAAGCACTTGGGTTTGCTTGACAAGCACAATGTCTCTAAACTTGGCAGTGCGCTAAAATTCTGTAGAATTGCTGAGGGGATGTATGACTACTACCCAAGATTTGGACCTTGCTCTGAATGGGATACTGCTGCAGGGTTATGCATTTTAAAATGTGCAGGTGGATCGGTTGTGGATGATAACGGCAAAGAGCTTAGATATAACACCAAAGACGATCTTACCTCGCCAGTATTTTTTGCCTCAAATAAAGCGTAGAGAAAAATCTATTGCCTGAACATTCTTAGTAATACTGCCAGTTGAAATATAATCAACTCCAGTTTCAGCAAACTCAGCGATATTGTTCTCGTCTATATTGCCACTAGCCTCAAGTGGATAAATATCTTTTGCTATTACTACAGCGTCTGATAATTCTGCAACTGTAAAGTTATCACACAATATTCTAGTTACCCCTTGTATTGCTAAAACCTCTTTTAATTGGTCAATATCTTCAACCTCAACAATAATATCAAGCTTTGGATATTTCTGCTTTGCGCTATTAATAGCAGAAGCTATCGAGCCACTAGCAATAATATGATTTTCTTTTAGCATCACTGCGTCATACAAACCAATTCTATGATTAACTCCACCACCGCACTTTACTGCATATTTTTGTGCTTGCCTTAGATTTGGAATTGTCTTTCTTGTGTCTAATAATTTAGTAGATGTATGCGCTATTTTTTTAACCAAAAAATCAGTTTGAGTTGCTGTAGAACTAAGAGTTTGCAAGAAATTTAATGCCACTCTTTCAGCAGTTATTATTGATTTCGAATCTCCAGTAATGGAGCAAATAATTTGATCTTTAACAATCTTATCGCCATCATGCGCCTTCCAATCAATACTAATTGTTGAGTCCAATTGCAAAAAGGCTGAGTTAGCATACTGAGCACCACATAAAACAGCATTTTCTCTAGATATTATATTAGCTGAGGTTTGTTTGCTATCCAGCAAGCTGGCTGAGGCGTCTCCCGAGCCAATATCTTCATCTAAGGCTAGCTTAACAATTTTATTTATATTATTCATTGATAAATTTATAAACCTCTTTTGCAGCTCTATGTGCTGAATCCATACTCAAAGCTTTATGAATTGCAGCAAATTCTTTAACCAATTCAGAGTTGTCTCTTGATAATATGTTGTTGGCATGTTTGGCTATATTCTCAGCATTTGCATTATCTTGAATCAATTCAGGAATAAGTTCTTTATTGGCTATTACATTTGGCAAGGATATGTATTTACTCTTAATTAACCGTGAGGCTATAAAGTAGCTTATATTTGATAATTTATACACAACAATCATTGGCACACCAATAAGCGCAACCTCAAGACTAGCTGTACCTGATGCAACTATTACTAAATCTGCCTGCTTGATTTTTTCATGTGCATCACCAATTGAAACGTTTATATTACTATCAATTTGCGAATTAACCCATTCTTCTAATTCAGAATCAGCCAGTGGCAAATGAAACTCTAACTCTGGTTTTTCTCGTGCCAAAATTTGTGCAGATCTAAGCATCTCTGGCAAGATTGCTTTTATCTCTGATACCCTTGAACCAGGCATAAGTACAACCTTGTTGCTAGCTTCATGCTTACCTCTTGGAGTAAGTTTGTCAGCTAATGGGTGTCCAACAAATACGGCATTTTGATTATGTTGTTTGTAAAAATCAACCTCAAAAGGAAATAAGCACAGTACTAAATCAGTTGAATGTTTAATTTTTTTAACTCTATTTTGGCGCCATGCCCAAATAGATGGAGAAACAAAATGAATGGTTTTTATCCCTTTTGCCTTTAAAGTTTTCTCAATTGGAAAATTAAAGTCTGGAGAATCAACCCCAATAAATACATCAGGCTTATTATTGGAAAAATACTCAATTATTTGCGCTTTTAATTTAAGAATTCCAGGAAGTTTTTTTAATACTTCGGTAAACCCCATTACATTAACTAATTTCTGATCCCAAAGCTGTTTGCAACCACTTTCAAGCATTTTTTCACCGGCCAAACCCTCAATAACTACATCTGGGTCGTATTGCTTAAGTGCAGTGATTAACTTGGATGCAATTAGCTCACCTGAGGTTTCAGCTGCACTTATTGCTATCTTAGTCATAAATTGATTATTTTCTTGGAAGAATTATTTGCGGCTCTTCATCAAAAGCTCTATAAATCACTACTACATTGCCAATTACTTGCACTAGATGAGCTTGTGAGAATTTTAATATCTGCTCGATCATGCTTTGTTTTTCATCGCGATCGTCAGTACGTATTTTTATCTTTAATAATTCGTGTTTAGTCATTGTTGACTCAAGTTCGGCTAAAACCGCCTCACTTAAACCATGTTGACCAACCATAACAATTGGTTTTAAACTATGTCCAATTGAACGTAAGAATTTTTTTTGATTGTTGCTTAATTTTGTCATTTTTGTATATGCTCTTTGGCAAATAGTTCTTGAATAGTTTCGCGTTCACGCACTAATGTATGTTTATCGTTAGACACCATCACTTCAGCTACTCTTGGACGTGAATTGTAATTTGAGCTCATGGTAAAACCATATGCTCCTGCAGACATAAGCGCTAAATAATCACCCTGCTCAAGGGTTAAATCTCTATCTTTAGCTAGAAAATCTCCAGTTTCACAAATTGGCCCAACTAAATCCCAATTTGCTCTTATGCCACTATCTTTTTTAACTAGTGGCAACACTTGATGATATGCATTATAAAAAGCAGGGCGTAATAAATCATTCATAGCTCCATCAATAATGGCAAATGACTTATGTGAGTTTTGCTTTAAAAACTCTACTTTAGTAACAAAAGCTCCAGAATTGCCAACAATGGCCCTGCCAGGCTCAATAATAATTTTTTTATTGCCAACTTTTGCAATTACGCTATCAATATAAGATTTAATATCAATGGTTTGCTCATCATCGTAACGAATACCAACGCCGCCGCCAAGATCGATATGCTTAATCTCAATACCTTGATTTTCAAGCTTATCTATCAAATCAATAACCTTATCCAATGCATCAATAAATGGTGACACTTCAGTAAGTTGTGAGCCAATATGGCAATCTATGCCTTTAATATCAACATTACCAAGACTTGAAGCTTTTTTGTATAGTTGAATTGCATCATCAATATCTACACCAAACTTATTTTCTTTAAGGCCAGTTGAAATATACGGATGGGTTTTTGCATCAACATTAGGATTAACTCTAAACGATACTGGCGCAGATACTCCCATCTCAGCTGCAACTTTATTTATACGTTCAAGCTCAGGTGCACTTTCAATATTAAAGCAATATACACCAGCTTCAAGCGCCCTTCTTATTTCATCTTTGGTTTTTGCCACACCAGAGAATACACATTTATTAGCATCTCCTCCAGCAGCAATAACGCGCTCTAATTCGCCTACAGACACAATATCAAAACCAGCTCCAAGCTGTGCTAATGCGTTTAATACTGCAAGGTTTGAATTGGCCTTAACCGCATAGCAAACCAAATGCTCATGCGCGCCAAACGCATTATCAAATTCTTGATAATTACTTTCAATCTCGCTGCGTGAATATACATATAATGGAGACCCATATACCCCTACCAAATCAGTAATATTTACTGATTCTACGTATAACGAATTATCTTTGTAGGTGAAGTTACTCAAGTGATTTATTTTGAATTATGCGGCATAATCTCCATCTCTGGAGCAATAGCAACTTGTTGAGTAGTTTGCTGATCAAGTGCAGCCTCAGCATTCTTAGACAACACTACCTCTTCTGGCTTAACACTTTCCAACTCGCCCATCTTGCCACAAGCGCTAATAGTTAGAGCTGCAAGGGCTAATAAAAAGATTTTTGTTAAATTTTTCATTACGTTTCCTTTGTTGTTAATTAACTTTAACGGCTATTTTACAGTAATTCATTCAGTGATTTTATAAACGCAGAGCGCTCAATATTGTAGGCCCCAAGGCTTTTTAAATGCTCACTTTCCACTTGACAATCTATTAACTCATAATTCATATTTTCAACTAAATATGCAAACGCCACTTTTGATGCGTCGCGCTCATGTGCAAACATAGATTCGCCAAAAAACACCTTGCCTAACGATACACCATACAGACCGCCAACAAGCTTATTATCTACATAAGTTTCAATCGACTTAGCAAAGCCCTGCTCATTAAGGCCAATATATGCATTAACCATATCGTTGTCAATCCAGGTACCACTCTGATCTTTGCGCCTAACTGTTTTGCAGTTTTTTATAACTTGCTCAAAGTTTTCGTTAATTTTTATCTCAAACTTATTAGCTTTAATTGTTTTTCTTAACGATTTTGAAACGTGCAAGGTGTCTTTAGTAATAATCATTCTTGGATTTGGACTATACCAAATTACTGGCTCGCCCTCGCTATACCAAGGGAATATGCCTTTTGTATATGCGTCAATAAGGCGTTTTGTTGTTAACTCACCACCAATAGCTACAAGTCCATTTGGATCGTTAAGTGATCTTTCAACATCAGGAAAAGGTGTTTCTTCCGACTCTAGAACAAAGTCAGATGGTATTTCAATCACTACTATTTTGTTTTCTGATAATTTCCTTAGCCATATATAGTGCAGCTATGGTTCTAGCTTCGGTAAGATCTTGGTTATATACCAAATCCTCTAAGTCTGATAATTTATGCTCTACAACCTCAAGTGGTTCAGGCTCATCGCCTTCTGCACTTGCCTCGTATAAATCCTGCGCAAGTACAATGTGCGTATAGTTGGACTGATATCCAGGAGCTAGAGTCATAGTTTTTACAAACTCTAATTTTTTAGCGCCATAGCCAATCTCTTCTATTAGCTCACGATTAGCGGCATCTATTGGACTTTCTCCAGGGTCAATCTTGCCTTTGGTTAAAGCCAACTCATATCTATCAGTGCCACCAGAGTATTCATAAATCATAAGCACCGTGTCATCATCTAGCATCGGAATTACCAATACCGCGCCATCGCCAGGTGGCTTTAAGCGTTCATATTGACGTTTCTCACCATTAGAAAACTCAATATCCATAGACTGAATATTAAAAAATTTTGTTGTGGCAATATTGGTTATATTGGATACTTTTGGCTTTGTACGCATGTTGACAATTATGCCATTATGTAAAAGTAAATAACTAATTTTTAGAGACCTTTGTATAAATACGGATGATTAGCAAAATGATATATTTTGCCGAATTGGATATTTTATTAAAGTCAGTCCCAGTAGTGCTTCGGCAGATTTTAATAAAATACTCAAGTTGGTAAAAAATGGTGTTTTGATGATTATTCATATTTATGCAAAAATCTCTTTTAATTAGTATATTAAAATACTAAGTTTTTATGGGAGAGTAATAATGAAAAAACTATTAGCACTATTTTTAGCGCTTACAATGGGCGCATCCAATGCCTGGTTAATTGACGGCGTAGGCGATTTTAAGTTTGAAAAACTAAATGACCAAGTTTATGTAATGCATGGCCCGCTTGCTAGTCCAAGTGAACAAAATCATGGCTTTATTAATAATCCTGCATTTATTGAAGGTGATAATGGATTAATTATGATTGATCCAAGTAGCTCTAAATTTGCTGGTGATAGCATCCTGAGTGAAGTTGAAAAAATTTCATCTAAGCCAGTTGTTGCAGTTATAAATACCCATATTCATGGAGACCATTGGCTTGGAAATCATGCAATAAAGGACAAATATCCAAATGCTAAGTTCTACGCACATATGAACATGATTAGAGAGGCAGAATATGGCGAAGCCGAAAGATGGATACAAGCGTTTAATGACATCACTAGCAAAGCTAGAGGCACAATTGCTGTTATCCCAAAACTTTCAGTAAGTCATGAAGATGTACTTGAAATTGCAGGGCAAAAACTAATAATTCACTCACCGTTACCATCATCACACTCATCTTCAGATATTATGATTGAACATGTAGACTCCAAAACTCTTTTTGCTGGAGACAATGCATTTAACGGCAGAATGGGAAGGTTTGATGGACAATCAAACATGTTAGACAATATCAAAATCCTAGATTACGCTAAAGCATTAGATATTGACACATATGTACCTGGGCATGGGTATTCTGGCGACGTTAGCAAAGCTGTTGATCCTTATCTAAACTACCTTAATGTTATTGAACAAGAGTCAAGAAAAGGCTACGAAGAAGATTTAGCTGATTATGAAATTAAACCTTTTGCAATTAAAAAGCTAGTTGCTTATAAAGATTGGGATGGTTTCGATGCCCAGATTGGTAGACACATCAACAAGATGCTATTAGAAATTGAGGAATTAGACATTTAATAAATATCATAGTTTTCATTGACCTGGCTTTACAGGTTAATGAAAACAACTCTAGTAATCAAACTCCATTTGTTCAAATGCCCATTGAGCATTCTTACCAGCAATAGATTCGTGGTTTTCTAAATAGTAAAAATCTGACTGATCAATCTTACTTGCTTCCAACATATCGCCATCATTTTCTAAAATTTTAGCAATTGTTGTTTTGAGAAATACTAAGTAATTATAAGTATCATTTGTAGCGGTTTCCAAATCAGAAGCTCGACCGTGTCCTGGAACGATATGCTTTGGTTTAAATTTAGCCATTTTCTCAAAAACATCAATCCAACTTTGAAAGTTTTTAGCCGGACCAATGCCTAGCATTCTATCGTTAAACACCACATCGCCTGCAAACATAGTTTGCGTGCTTGGCATCCAAGCAACAATATCACCCACAGTATGTGCTGGCCCAAAGTGGTATAACTCAAGCTTAACTCCGCCTAATTCAACAATCTTTTTACTATCAAATACTTCGGTAGCAAATACAGGTTTTGTGCCAGCTAAACTATCGCCAATCAAACCTCCAAGTCTATTTAAATGATAGTCTGCTCTAACTTTTTGATCTTGTTTGGTTTTGCTTGAAGCAATAATTCTAGCGCCTAATTGTTGAAAGTAGTCGTTACCTAGCCAACGATGATCTTGACCACCACTGTTAATAACAATTTTTATAGGCTTATCAGTAATGGTTTGCACAACATTATGAATTTCTTTTGCTCCAAGATAGCTTGCACCAGAGTCAATTAGAATTACTCCATCTTTAGTAACAATAACACCATGGGTCGAATTATTGCCAAAGTTGGTAGGTGATCGTTGTGATGTTTCGCCTTCTAAGGCGAATACATTATCAGTTACCTTGCGCACATCAAGTTCAGCTTGTGCTATTGACGCATTAACAATTAAAAATAAAAATATTATTATTTGTTTCATGTTGTTTTTCCTGATTTAAAGCTCAAAAGTATCATCAAATGGCTTACCGCCTTTCACTGTAGGTAGATCTAACCAATTTCCCCAATGTGACCAACCACCATTGTATAGTTTTACATCTTTATAACCCAGATGCTTAAGTTGTAAAAATGCCTCACTCATGCGAAAACCATCATCACAATAAACATACACAGTATTATCTTTCGGCACCGACTTATACAACTCAGCAAGATCCTCATCTCCTAACCAAGTTTGAGACTCTGCATCAGTGCCATCCATACTTACAATATTAATAGCACCAGGAATATGACCCTCTTGCACGCCATGAGAGCTGCCACCAGCATATCTCTCTGGAGGACGAGCATCAATTAAAGTAATATTACCTGAGCGATCTGAAGTTATAAAATCATAAATTTGAGGGAATTCAACATACATAGATTTATCAGCCTCAGGCAAAACAATATTGCTAGCTTCTCTTGCAGGAGTTGCTTCTTGAGTAATATCTTCAAATGCAGACCACGCAACAGTACCACCATTAAGAATCTTTAATTGAGATTCTTTAAAACCATATAATTTTAATAAAACCCATAATCTAGATGCAGTCACTGTACGAGTGTCGTCGTAAATAACAATGGTTGAGTCTTTATTAACGCCCCATTTACGCAAAGTATTTTGAAATTGCTCTCTTGAAGGAAAGCGTGTTATATCTAAAGATTGATTATCGGCTAAATCCTTAAAGCGCCTTACCTGTATTGCTCCTGGAATATGGCCTATAGTGTGATAACGATGCGGATGATAGCGCACTTCAAACACAATCAAATTATCATTTTCAATATTATCTGCAAGCCAGTCTGAATCAACCAAAAAACTTGGTGTTGCCTGAGCGTTAGTAATAGTTAAAGCTAGCATAACAAGCGCACTAGCAAACAATTTAAATACTTTCATATTCTCTCCTCAAAGTTAAATCTATTCTTGATAACATCAAGAATCACTAATGATATTTTCACACAAAATATGTAGGGTTATACTGCTTATATTAGTAGAAATAGCAGGGTTTTTTATAAACTATATATCCTATGAATTTGCATTTACAACAGATCTACCTTGCCAGTGCCAAGATGATAATAAGCTGGCACAATTGTTAGCTTATTGTCTTTAACCATCTCTGGAAAGTGAGCTCCAGTATGCTTTAACTCTTTACTAACATTGATAACGTTTGCTTTTGTTACGTTTTCTATTAAATCACCTTTTTTATCTTTTGCTTCTTCTACTGCATGACGCAAAGCGAAGCACAAGCTAGGCAGATGACCTTCAAGCTGTTCATGTTGGCAAGATGATCCTACTGCACCACACTGTGAATGCCCCATAACCATAATTAATGATACATCTAAGTACAATACAGCATATTCAATACTGGCAACAATCATTTGATCAAGTACATTGCCTGCTACACGCACAACATAAAGATCTCCCAAGCCTTGATCAAAGATAACCTCTGGCGGTACACGTGAATCTGAACAGCCTAAAATAATTGCAAATGGATGCTGGCCGTGTTTTAACTCAAAACGTCTTTCGCTAGATTGATCAGGGTGCTCAAGATGAGAGGCAACATAACGTTTATTGCCTTCCATTAATTTCTTTAAATCTTTATTATTGGCAATAATATCTTTCATAAATAAAACACTAATCTTTAAATTTAAACTTTGGCAGACCAAGATTGTAACGCAAAGCCAACATCCTAGAGAAGAAGATAACCAATCCAGTAACTACTGCAGAAATTGTAGGATTTACCTGTAAATGCAATAAGTAAATAAATAACAAAGAACCTAGCCAAGCCGCAGTTGCGTATAACGGACTTTTAAATACTAGCGGAGTTTCGTTGCAAAGCACATCTCTAAAAACACCACCCATAATTCCAGTAGTTACCCCCATAAAACTAGCTACAAGCCATGGAGCTCCTGCCATAAGTGCACTTAGAGTTCCGGCAACAGAAAACGCCGCAAGACCTGCAGCATCTGGAATTAAAAACAATTTATCTGATATTACTATCAAACGTGCAACAATAAATATAGCAACTGCACTAATGAAAGAAGCTATAAAGAAAACTTGATCCTTAATCCAAAACACGTCTTGATCAAGTAGCATATCTCTAAGCGATCCACCGCCAAGACCAGTGGTAATGGCAATAATAATTACACCAAATAAATCGAATTGTTTAAACCCTGCTTTAAGTACGCCAGATGCTGACGACACAACAACTGCCACCAAAGCAATCCAATACAGGCTACTTAACAGCTCGGAAGTTATTTCAATATTCAATAATTATCTTCCAACTATGGCAATAACGTATCCAGCTCTATTAGTTCTAACTGTTGCAAAAGGCTTGCCTTGTGTATATACAGTAAATATTCCTTCTCTTACACCTCTAAACTGCACACCATCACTGTAGTTCATTACATAAACTGGAACCCTTCTGCCTCTTGAACTAACTAATACAGCCTTTGATTGTTGGCTGAGTTTCTCCAATGCTTTTGCATCAACTGCATCAGACCAAAGGTTTTTTATTATTGATTTATCCAACATCCATGAATGTTTAACTTGATGTCTCTTTACTGGATTAGCTTGAACGGATTGAACAACAAAAGAAAAGGTAAATACAGCACTTGTAACAAATAAAACAACTTTAGATAGTTTCATAATCAAACCTCGCATTTAAAACAGAATGTACTAAGTATATTACCCTTAGAAAAACTAAAAATGCATAAATCTTAAAATTTGCTAGGCATATTTGCGCAATAAATACACCATTAGCAACTTAACAAATCACAAAAAATAAAAGAAATATTTTTGGTGTGCTATAATGTATATACATCAATACATCACATTGGAGAAATACTATGCATAGAGTCAACTTAACAATCGACGAATCTCTTTACGATCAAGCTCGTGCTCATAGCTTTGTATCCAAAAAATCAGTTTCTCAAATTATGCGAGAAAGCTTAACCGAATACTTAAACAAAGACACTAAAACAAAAAAACAGGCAGAGTTGGTAATGTCTACAGAGGATGAAAATGAAATTTTAGATATTTTAAAGAATGATGAATTTATCTCAGAAGACGAATTCAAAAAACAATTTAATTTATGAAAATTGTTTATTCAAAGAAATTTATTAAAAAATTCTCAAAACTTGATCAAAAACTGCAGAAAAAGATATCAAACGCCATCGACTCTATACCACAAGGTGACATAAAACGACTTATTGGCAAAAGAACACCACCAATCTATCGTCTCAGAGTATCAAAATATAGAGTTTTGTTTAACTTAGATGCAAAAAATATAAAAATCTTAACTGTAGATAGTCGTGGCGATGTTTACAAGCACTTAGACGACTGATTCTTAAAATTTGCTAAATTTTAGATTTTTATAACTAAATTTAACAAAATAATAACAAAAACTGCTTATTTTTGCCAAAAAAACACCATTTTTTGGATATAAATTGAGTAATTTTAAGAGAATTATCATTAATTATAAATATTTTCTAATTCTTTATTAATCTGTTAAAAAATCATTAGCAACAAGAGCTAAAAGAAAAATATCAAATAACCAGACAAATATCATAAAAAATGCTAATACAGTCCATATTTTTGATCCTTTATATAATCTTGCCGCATTGAACATAGCAACCAACCAAGTAATAGCATAGACGACATACGTAGTTGTAATAATGCCTTTTGTTGAATGCTCTTCAGCTTGAGCAATAATAATAAAAGCCACAAGTCTAGCAAGAACTCCAAAAAGCCAATATGTCTTGGCTAAACCAAATTCACCATATATAAATTTACTAAAATAATTGGCAGTTTTATTATTGGGCATATTGTCTAGTATTTTTTTTAACTTTTTTCTATCTAAAGACATATTGGTGCTATTGATTGCATCTATTTTATATTTTTTGCTTTTGCATAACAATCGATCCAAGATTTTTTCAAAATGATTTTCTGTCTTGTCAAATAGTCTTTTATATCTGTATAAAAAAAATATATCTTTATTTACTTTATTTAAGCATAGTTCTAATTTAGGCATTAAATAATGTTTTGTTGTTGTTTCTAACAGTTGCAAATAAAGGTCTGATGACATATTGCGATAATTTAATTTTGTATGCTTTGGATTTAATGCAAATGGAAAAATATCTAGAATTAAAAAACCATTCTTACAAAACAGATCGAGCATAATTTGTTTTTGTTTGTATGCTTCTTCAGGTTTTTCTATTGTTTGCCCAGTATGAAGAAACACTTCCAAATCATTAAAATGAAAAAATGCGCTTGGAGGTGTGTCTGCATTGTAAATATAATTCTCAAGATTGCCAAACAATGGAGATTCTGAAATCATTACAATCTTTAAATCATCAACCCTATTAAATTGCCCTGTCCAAAGTTTTTCTGTGACACTAAAAGCATGTTTTAGATATTTTTCATCATTGTCAAAAAACTCAAGAATATTTTGTTCTTGATAAACTATTTTTAATACTTCTGCAATTGGGTGCCATTGTAGTGTTTGCATTTTCTCAGCCTCTCTAAAAGGACTCCATCCTTTTTTTAAATAAAATCAGAAAAAGATAGCGACACTTTTAATTTACTATTTATAAGTCAAATTGTATATCAATACTAAAATAAGTGGTAATTTTTGCCAAAGTCGAGGCGTAAGGAATTTGAAAAGGCAGGAGCTTACAACTAGTAAGTGACTGTTTTTGAGAATTTCGACAACAAAGCCTTTGGCAGAAAGTACCCTTATTTTATTTAGTCGAAGAAGCCATCCATGTGGAGTTCCGTGAGATCACTAAACCCACCAATATGCTTACCATCAATTGTAATTTGTGGCACCATGCGTGCACCATTAGTAACTTTAGAAAATTCAGCTAACAATGAGCGATCTTCATCAATCATTTTTTGCTCAAACGGCAGATTCCACTTGGTTAAAAGCTCTTTGGTTTTAACGCAAATTGGGCAAGAGTGAGTTGAGTAAACTACGATATCCATAATTAACCTTGTAAGGCTTTAACCACTAGATCGCCCATTTCACTAGTACCAACCACTGTATCACCTTCTGCAGCAATATCTTGCGTGCGGTAACCTTGATCTAGAACGGTGTTAACTGCTGAGTCAATCTTATCTGCTAAGTCTGCTTGATTTAATGAATATCTAAGCATCATTGAAACTGAAAGAATAGTAGCAAGTGGGTTGGCTAGATCTTGTCCGGCAATATCAGGAGCAGAGCCGTGAATCGGCTCATACATGCCATAGCCATCTTTATTAAGTGACGCACTTGGTAGCATACCAATTGATCCTGTAAGCATTGCTGCACAGTCTGACAATACATCACCAAAGAGGTTAGAAGTAACCATTACATCAAACTGTTTTGGTGCACGCACTAGCTGCATTGCCGCGTTATCAACATACATATGTGAAAGTTTAACATCTGGATAATCTTTTGCCACGCGCTCCATAGTATCGCGCCACAGTTCACACACTTCCAATACATTGGCTTTGTCTACAGAACAAACGCGTTTATTGCGCTTTTGTGCGATTTGGAATGCGCTATGGCCAATACGCTCAATTTCAGATTCGTAATATGTTGCAGTATTAAATCCATACTTTTGACCATCACGCTCTTCAACACCACGTGGTTGACCAAAATAAATACCAGCTACAAGTTCACGCACGATCATTAAATCAAGACCAGAAACCACTTCTTCTTTAAGTGTTGATGCGCTAGCAAGCTGTGGGTAAAGTATTGCTGGACGTAAATTAGAGAATAAATCCATCTCTGCACGTAAACCTAGAAGTCCACGCTCAGGACGAAGATCACGCTCTAGAGCTTCCCACTCATAACCGCCAACAGCACCAAGTAGAATTGAATCACACTTGTGTGCTTCGTCAAGTGTAGCCTGTGGCAGGGGAGATCCAGTCTCGTCATAAGCAGTACCGCCAATTAAACCATGAACAAGCTCCATACCTAAATTCTCATTCTCGTTTAGGTAATCAATAACTTTAAGCGCCTGCGCTACAATCTCTTGTCCAATGCCGTCACCTGGCAATACTAATACTTTTGACATCTTTATATTTGTATGTGAATTTAAAAGCAACTATTTTACTAGAGTCTAGCAAGAAATATTTTTGTTATTAAAACAGGGAAGGGCTTGCCTTACCCGATATTAAATTTCGATCATTTCAAATTGATCTTTAGTTGCTCCACAGTCTGGACAAACCCAATCTTGGGGTATGTCCTCCCAACGAGTACAAGGCTCAATACCATGTGCAGTATCGCCTAAATACTCATCATAAACCCAGTCACAAACAATGCATCTATATTTTTTATATTTCATAATTGCAATTCTGAAAATAAAAAAGGGAGTAAAAACTCCCTTTTTTAGTTAATACTTACCAATACTAATTATAGTTCGTCAGCATGTTTTGTTAGATAGTCAGCAACACCTGCTGGCGTGTCTTTCATGCCTTCATCGCCTTTGTTCCAACCTGCTGGACAAACCTCACCATTTTCAGTATGGAAGTCTAGCGCATCTACCATACGTAGCATTTCATCAACGTTTCTACCTAGTGGTAAATCATTTACCACTTGATGACGCACATCAAAATTTTCATCAATTAAGAATGATGCACGCAGTGCAACGCCATCTGGATGCATAATGCCATATGCCTCACCAATTGCGTGATCAACATCTGCAACTAATGGGAAATCAATAGCACCAAGACCACCATCATTAATTGCTGTATTTCTCCAAGCATTGTGTGTGAATTGTGAATCAATTGAAACACCAACTACCTCAACACCCTTTTCAGCAAACTGACTTGCACGGTGATGATGCGCTAGAATTTCTGAAGGACAAACAAAAGTAAAATCAAGTGGGTAGAAGAATAACATAATCTTTTTACCCTTAAGGCTAGATAGTTGAAATTCATCTACAATTGTGCCATCTGCCAGTACTGCAGCAGCAGTGAAATCTGGTGCTTGTTTTGTTACTAAAACGCTCATTTTCTCTCCAAATAAATTATTAAATAAACCCATAGATTATACAACTGCTTTTATTTATAAATCTTATAAAAAATAAGGGTTTAGCACTGACTAGCTAGAACATTAGCAAATACTCAAGTAAAATGGGCGCATGCTGAAAATATACAACACATTAACCAAACAAAAAGAGGTGTTTCATCCAATAAATCCTGAGCAGGTTGGGATTTATGTTTGCGGTATGACAGTTTATGACTATTGTCATATGGGGCATGCACGAGTATTGGTGATGTTTGATGTTATAACTCGACATTTGCGCCGTCAATTTCCGCGTGTTGAGTATGTGCGCAATATTACTGATATTGACGACAAAATTATTGCCAGAGCGGTTGAAAACAAAGAAGACATCTATAGTCTAACCAATCGTTTTATTGATGCAATGCACGAAGATGAGCGTGCGCTAGGAGTTTTGGAGCCTGACACAGAGCCAAGAGCTACAGATTCAATTGATCAAATGTTCTACATGATCGAATCTTTAATTGAAAAAGGTATTGCTTATCAAGGCAAAAATGGCGATGTGTACTATTCAGTACGAGACTTTCCTAACTACGGCAAACTTAGTGGCAAAAATCTTGATGAACTTGAAGCAGGTGCTAGAGTTGATGTTGAGAGCGATAAAAAAGACCCGCTAGATTTTGTATTGTGGAAGATGGCAAAACCTTCTGAACCAAGTTGGTCTTCACCTTGGGGTGAAGGACGCCCAGGATGGCATATTGAATGCTCTGCTATGTCGTGTCATCATCTTGGCAATCATTTTGATATTCACGGTGGCGGTATGGATCTAACCTTCCCGCACCATGAAAATGAAATTGCACAATCTGAAGGCGCCAATGACACCAAATTTGTTAATACTTGGATGCATGTTGGATTCGTTAATATTAATGATGAAAAAATGTCTAAATCGCTTAATAACTTTTTTACCATTCGTGGAGTATTAGAAAGTTATGATGGCGAAACATTGCGTTACTTTATTATGAGTTCGCATTATCGTTCACCACTTAATTTCTCGGACGAAAACCTCAACAATGCAAAAACTGCATTAACGCGCTTATACACAGCAATACGCGGATTAGGTGCTAGTGACACGGCAATGGATGAAGTATCGCAACGATTTGACTTTGAAAAGCGTTTCAACGCAGCGCTTAATGATGACTTCAACACACCAATTGCCTTAAGCATTTTATTTGAACTTGCAAAAGCTGTTAACTCCGCTAGAAGCGAAGATGTTGATCTTGCCAACGCATTAGCGCAACTACTGATTAAACTTGGTGACTATGTTGGAATTCTGCAAACTGATGCTGATGAGTTTTTAACTCAGGGTGTTGATTTGTCTGATAAAGAAATCAATGAAAAGATCGCTATTCGCAATGAAGCACGAGCCAATAAAGACTTTGCCTTATCTGATAAGATTAGAGATGAGCTCACCGAGCAAGGGATTGTTTTAGAGGATAGTGGATCAGGCACTACTTGGCGCCGCAAGTAACTAATACGTTACATCTATGAGCAAAGTTATAAACTGGGAAAGTATTGATACCATACTGCTAGATATGGATGGGACTCTGCTTGATCTTAACTTTGATCTGCACTTTTGGATGGAATACTTGCCACTGGTATTTGCCAATAAACACAACATGACTCATGAAGAGTCAAAAGATCATATTCATCCAATTTTGCGCGCTGAAGAAGGCAAATTGCATTGGTATTGCTTGGATTACTGGCAAAAGGTTTTTAAACTAGATATTGCACAACTTAAAGAAGATGTATCGCACCTTATTCAGATTCATCCGTTTGTATTAGAATTCCTTAGCCAGGCAAAAGAACATAATAAACGTATATTTTTAGTTACTAATGCTCATCGAAAAACCATTGAGTTAAAAATGCGAGTAACTAATTTAGATGAATATTTTGATAAAGTTATTTCATCACATGATTATGACATTGCCAAAGAAGATCAGGGTTTTTGGCATAAACTTGATGAGCAAATTAATCTAGACAAGAAAAAAAGTGTATTTTTTGATGATTCTTTAGCAGTGCTTAATTCTGCAAAAAAATACGGTATAGGCAATATTGTTGCTATTAGCAAGCCGAGCTCAAAAATTGAAAATAAAGAAATTGAAGGTTTTACTAATATAGAAAACTTTGATTTAGCAACCCCGGTAAAACCGCATTAAAAAAGCCCGCAACAGCGGGCTTTCGTATAAGATTTATCTATGGAAATTACTCACCACCGATAGCACTCATTAGCGCAAAGCTCTTTACAAATGGGTTTGCCATTCTAGGGTCTTTAATCATAGCTGCGAAGTCGCCCTTCTCAAACTTTAATTTACCCATAGTTACTGCCATACCCATAGAACCCATACCTAAAGGCTTATCGATCCATTTCATCCAGTTTTTCTTATCAGCGCGCATATCCCAATCAACATCAGTGCCGTCGTAATCACCAGCATGTGTACACTCGCCATTTTCTACAACAAAAATACCTGTTGGTGTGCCATCGCCTTTAAAGCCGCAAGCGATTGTTGAAGAAAAGTTAATTTCTGCCAATTTACCACGAACTTCATCTGAACCATTCCAAGCATCTTTTAGTTGATTCATCCACTCGTCTGAAAACAATACTGCCATATTTATCTCCTATAAATGTAGTATTAAATAAGACAATTTTTACACTGTCTTATTTCATTCTCCTCAAATTTATTCGTTAATCGAATTGATGAGTATTATGCCAATTAAATTGGCAAAATTATTAATTTTTTTGAAAAAAATTGTTGTTTTTTCACCACCAATTAACCTACGTTAATAACTGCCATTGGTAGATGAAAAAAACATGGTTATTTGGTATAATAATTCGCTTTTATTTGACAAGAGAACATCGTGCCAAAACTGTGCATATTGTCTGACTCTCACGGGTTTATCCATCCAAAAATAGTTAGCATTGCCAACGAATGCGATATTGCCATTCATGTTGGTGATATCATTGACGAGAGCACTCTTGAGCAACTACAACCAAAACAAAAACTTATTGCTATAAAAGGCAATAATGATGAACACATAACTTGGTTAAATTCTGTTGAGTTTATTAAATTTAATAGTGGCACAATTGCCATTGAGCATGGACATAAGCATGGACATCAAAAACCATCTCACAAGTCTTTAAGAAATACATATCCAAATGCTAAGATTATTATTTATGGTCATACGCATAAGCAGGTAATTGACAAAGATTCAAAGCCTTGGGTTATAAACCCTGGTGCGGCTGGTGAGATTCGTAATCATGGTGGGGCCAAATGCTTCACTATAGAAATTAATGACAATGGGAATTGGCCTATAACCCCTCATATTTTTGATTAGTTATACCTCTTTATGCATAGAAAATGCATCTTAAAATTAGACTCATCAATGTATAATTAGTGGTTTTTTTAAGCAAAAAGGAATAATAAAAATGAAGAATGCTTTTTATGCTCAATCAGGCGGTGTTACTGCGGTAATTAACGCTTCTGCTTGTGGTGTTATCGAAACAGCACGCAAAAATTCAGACAAAATTGGTACTGTATACGCTGGTCAAAACGGCATCATCGGTGCTTTAACTGAAAACCTAATTGACACATCTAAAGAATCGGATGCTGATGTTGCTGCACTTAAGCACACACCATCAGGTGGTTTTGGCTCTTGCCGTTATAAGATGAAATCTTTAGAAGAAAACAAGCGTGAGTATGAGAGACTAATCGAAGTATTTAAAGCTCATGATATTGGTTATTTCTTTTACAATGGTGGTGGCGATTCAGCTGATACTTGCCTTAAAGTATCACAACTTTCTGAATCAATGGGTTACCCAATTCAAGCTATCCACGTACCAAAAACTGTAGATAACGATCTTCCTATTACTGATAACTGCCCTGGTTTTGGTTCAGTTGCTAAGTACATTGCTGTATCTACAATGGAAGCAAGTTTTGATGTTGCGTCAATGGCTGCTACTTCAACAAAGATTTTTGTACTTGAAGTAATGGGTCGTCACGCAGGCTGGATTGCAGCTGCTGGTGGCTTAGTTGATGATTCAATTCCTGTAGTTATCTTATTCCCAGAAGTTGATTTTGACGAGGAAAAATTCTTAGCTAAAGTTGATAAAAATGTTAAAAAGTTTGGTTACTGTACAATCGTTGTATCAGAGGGTACTAAATGGGCAGATGGTCGCTTCCTAGCAGAACAAGGCACACGTGATGACTTTGGTCATGCACAACTTGGTGGCGCTGCTCCAGTTGTTGCTAACTTAATTAAAGATGCTCTAGGTTATAAATACCACTGGGCTGTTGCAGACTACTTACAACGTGCTGCACGTCACTTATCTTCAGAGTCTGATGTTGAGCAAGCTTACGCATTAGGTGAAGCTGCTGTTAATATGGCACTTGAAGGCAAAAACTCGGTTATGCCTGCAGTTATCCGTACATCAAACGACCCATATACCTGGGAAATTGGTTCAGGCGAATTAAAAGATATTGCTAACGTTGAAAAAATGATGCCAATGGAGTACATTTCTGATGATGGTTTTGGTATTACTGATGCATGTCGTGAATACTTACAACCACTTATCGAAGGTGAAAACTACCCTCCATACAAAAATGGCTTGCCAGATTACGTGGTAATGAAAAAAGAAATGGTGGAAAAGAAATTACCATCATTTGAAGTTTAATACTAAGGAGATAATAGTATGAACATTATTCTATTAGGCCCTCCGGGCGCTGGTAAAGGTACACAGGCTACAAATATTTGCCAAAAATATGACATTCCACAAATCTCAACTGGCGACATGTTGCGAGCTGCAGTTAAGGCAGGCACGCCTTTAGGTATTGAAGCTAAAAAAGTTATGGATGCTGGTGGCTTGGTATCTGATGATATTATTATTGGGCTAGTTAAAGAAAGAATTCAAGAAGATGACTGTGCAAATGGTTTCTTATTTGATGGATTTCCGCGCACAATCGCTCAAGCTGAAGCATTAAAAACTGATGGTGTTAAAGTTGACTATGTAGTTGAAATTCAAGTACCTGATGAAGATATCGTAACGCGTATGTCTGGTCGTCGTGCTCACTTGGCATCTGGTCGTACATACCACATTGTTTACAACCCGCCAAAGGTTGAAGGTAAAGACGATATTACCGGTGAAGATCTAGTTCAACGTGCAGATGATAATGAAGAAACTGTTCGTTCACGTTTAGATGTATACCATGAGCAAACTCAACCGCTAGTGGATTACTATCAATCATGGATGAATGAAGATGATAGCGCTCCTAAATATGGTGCTGCCAATGGTGTTGGATCACTTGAAGATGTTAGAGATAGAGTTTATGCGCAACTAGGCTAAACCTTAGTTCTTTTATTCGGGGGGCTTGTGTCACTTGGTGGCATAGGCCCTTTTTGTTTAATAAATTTATAAGTTAATAATAGTTATGTCAAAGATCGGCCCAAGAGAAATAAATATACCTTTTCGCCCAATTCCACTGGACGTGCCAGAAGGTATGAAGCCAAATGAGTTTTTTAACTCTCCTGAAAATTTAAAAGACTTAACTGAAAACAACGGTCTATTAACAAACGAAGAAGATCTACTGCTTTATCGTAAGGCTTTAGGGCATTCAAATGAATTTGACTGTTCAGTAATTTACAATACTTCAAAAACCATTCTTAACCCACTAGGTAGACCTGTACGTCGTACACAGCTGCCAAAAAATGTAAGGGAAGTGTGGAATCGCATGAATCAAATTATCATTGGATTTATGCTGGAACAATATCCAGATCCAGACAAGCACTTAATCTTAGCAGGAGAGGCTTCACTTGATTCTACTTGGCCAATTACCTCAGCAGGTGTTCCAAGTATTCGTATGTTACATAACCACTTTATTGTATTTGATAAAGCAAACTTGGAAAATGCAAAACTAGCCGATACTAATAATCCAAACTTAACAGACGGCGGACAACATTCTTTGTTTGCTGCGTATATGCAAGATGTCTATGTTGAATTCTTATCATCACTTGATCTGGAAATACTAAGACCAATGATTGGCGAAGCCTCATCATTTAAACTAACTGGATATCCTCAAGGATTGCCAAGCTGGGAAATCCTTGGTGGTATTGACAGTTTAAAAAATATTGATTTTTGGAAAGAATACGATCTTGTTTTAAAAGGTTTTTTAGATTTTTACCGCACATTTTTTAATCAGGTCTCAAGTAGAAATTCAGGTGTGCCAAAAAATGCTTACTTTCCAAAAGAAATTGAAAAAACTCTTTTATTTAATAACTGTTTTCTATCAGCTGCAAAAAAAGTTCGTGATAAATGTATTGAAGATGCTAAATACGCCTCTTCAATTCGTTGGCAACCTGCGTTTAAACAGCTTATTTATCGTAACGACGAAGGTAAATTAATTGTTACCATCTCACAAAATTCAATTGGTAATGCCATTACTGAACTACTTGGTGTAGTTGTTAATAGAACTCCTGACGCTAAAGCCTATGAAAAGGATGAAAAAGCCTTGATCGAAAAACTACTAAAACTAAGATCTAGACTAGTTGATGCCGACCTTGGCCATGGTATTCAGACTCAGTTTTGGGGTGCAGAATAAATTTCTTTTGACATTAGTCAAATATTCATAAAATAGTTATATTCTTATAGTATTTATTACTAATAATTAACTATAATTAGTCGCGGAGAAAATTATATATACTACTAAATAGGAGACAAAAAACTCTATGGATACAATACTTGTCCTTGCCATCGCGGCATCAATTATCGCTGTTTTATACGGCCTGTTCACAATCACCTGGATTGACAAGCAATCTTCAGGTACCGACAAGATGAAAGAGATATCAGACGCTATTGCACAAGGTGCAAGCGCTTATCTAAATCGTCAATACACAACTATTGGTATGGTTGGTTTTGTTTTATTAGTTATTATTGCTTATTTCTTAGGCGCTGCAGTTGGCCTTGGCTTCCTTATTGGTGCTGTATTATCTGGCGCAACTGGATACATCGGTATGAATGTATCGGTTAAGTCTAACTCACGTACTGCTGAAGCTGCTAAAAACGGTATTAACGCTGCATTCCAAGTTGCCTTTAAAGGTGGCGCAGTTACGGGTATGCTTGTAGTTGGTCTAGCTCTGTTAGGTGTTTCTGGTTACTACGCTGGAATGCTAGCATTTGGAGTTGAGCAAAAAGATGCTTTACATGCCCTAATCGGCCTTGCATTTGGTGGCTCACTTATCTCAATCTTTGCTCGTCTTGGTGGTGGTATCTTTACTAAAGGTGCTGACGTTGGTGCTGATATCGTAGGTAAAGTTGAAGCTGGAATCCCTGAAGATGATCCACGTAACCCTGCTGTAATTGCTGACAACGTTGGTGACAATGTTGGTGACTGCGCAGGTATGGCTGCTGACTTATTTGAAACTTACGCCGTTACTATTGTAGCAACTATGATGTTAGGCGGAATACTTTCTGGCTTACCTGAAAACGCTGTTCTTTACCCTCTAGCTTTAGGCGCTGTTTCAATTATTGCTTCTATTATTGGTACTTTCTTTGTTAAGGTATCTGACGGTGGTTCAATTATGGGTGCGCTTTATAAAGGTCTGATTGTTTCTGCAGTATTAGCTGCTGTTGCCTTCTACTTTATTACTGCAAATATGAACATGGGTATGGATTTATTCTATGCTTCATTAATTGGCTTGGTGCTTACTGCGGTTATGGTTGTAGTTACTGAATACTACACTTCAACTGAGTACAATCCGGTACAGCATGTTGCTGAGTCATCACTAACAGGTGATGGTACAAATGTTATTGCCGGTTTAGGTTTGTCTATGAAATCAACTGCACTTCCAGTACTTGCTGTATGTGCTAGTATTTGGGCAGCACATTCACTAGGTGGTTTGTACGCTATTGCTATTGCTGCAACTGCTATGCTTTCTATGACAGGTGTAATTGTAGCTCTAGATGCTTATGGTCCAATTACTGATAATGCTGGTGGTATTGCTGAAATGGCTGAACTTCCTGAAGAGATTCGTAATATTACCGACCCTCTAGATGCTGTTGGCAATACAACCAAAGCGGTAACTAAAGGTTATGCTATTGGTTCTGCTGGTCTTGCAGCATTAGTACTATTTGCTGACTTCACTAACTCACTAGGTGGTGATACTAAAACTTTGTTTGACTTATCAGACTACAGAGTAATTATCGGCCTATTCCTTGGTGGTCTAGTGCCTTACTTATTTGGTGCCATGGCCATGGAAGCTGTTGGTCGTGCTGCTGGTGGTATCGTAAATGAAGTGCGTCGTCAATTCCGTGAAATGCCAGGCATTATGGATTACACGCAAAAACCAGACTACTCTAAAGCTGTTGACATGTTAACTAAATCGGCAATTAGAGAGATGATATTACCTTCAATTCTTCCGATTTTATTCCCAGTGGCAGTTGGTTTGTTACTAGGCGCTGAAGCGCTAGGTGGTTTGTTAATTGGCTCGATTGCTACTGGTATCTTTGTTGCAATCTCAATGACTACTGGTGGTGGTGCTTGGGATAATGCTAAAAAATACATCGAAGACGGTAACTTTGGTGGCAAGGGCTCTGATGCTCATAAAGCTGCAGTTACAGGTGATACTGTAGGTGACCCGTATAAAGATACTGCAGGTCCTGCAATTAACCCTCTAATTAAGATTATCAACATCGTTGCTATTCTAATTATTCCACTTATCTAATACATATTTGGAAAACAAAAAAAAGGAGCGTTTAACGCTCCTTTTTTTATATTTGAATTTAATAAATAGAGCTTTGATTAATCTTTATTTATTTCAACCTTAAGACCTTTGGTACTCTTAGATAAAATAAAATCAGCCTGAGCCTTAAGCAAAACATCAATACACTCATTAAGATCGTTATATTCGTCTACACCTGTATCAAAACGCTTATCCATTCCAAAGTAGAAAAAACTCTTATATACAAAAGCTCCAAGCTTTAGAATTACAAATGTTGAACTCTTATCTTCCCAAACCAGTGCAGGATAAGCAGTGGCTTTATCTTCACCTTTTTTGGTAAATTCTATATCAGCTAAATGAATTTCTTTTTTCTCATCTCTCCAACGATTATCAACTAAATCCTTAGCAATTTGAATTTCAGAATCTGTAAAGTCTATAGACATAATAAATCTCTATTAGTTAAGTAACTCGTTAATATCAGGCTCTGCATCAACTGGACCACCAGCATCAATTTCATCTTCAGTAGCATCACGAACTGTTAAAACTTCAAGCTTAAACACAACATGACGTCCACAAAGTGGGTTGTTACCATCGACAGTAACAGACTTGTCATCAACTCTAGTTACTAGAAAATCTCTTGGCTCGCCCTTTTCGTTTTCCATTGTAATAGTAAGTCCAACTTCACGATATTCTTCAGGTACGTTTTCAATAAAATCAGTAAATACTAAATTTTCATCACGCTCGCCGTAAAGAATATTGCAATCAATCGGAACTTCAATTACATCGCCAACAACACAGTTGTTAAGCTCTTTCATTACTGGTTCTGAGAGAATGTCATTAACACCATGAACATAACCAATTGGGTATTCAACCTGAATCAACACCTCATTGGATTTTTGATCAATTACTTGATAAGTTAATTCGACTAATTTGCCGTCTTCAATTTTTTCAGCCATAAGTTAAAAGATTGTTGCACCAAAGATCTTTACGATTTCATCTTGATAGCCAATAACGAGTCGACCAAGCCACTCACCTTCACGCTTCTTATGTTTTTGTCTAAATAGTACAGTAACATATTCTCCACGACGAATCGTACCTAGAAAATCAAATTCAGTTGATAGGTTTTTTGTTAACTCACTTCGAGCGAACTGCTTACCCATTTCTACTTCATTAGCGCCACGTAACATATCATCAGAAAAGTTCTTTGTGAATAATCCGTAGTTTTGATTGTTAGAATACTTAACAAGATCAGCCCACATAGGCTTAGCAATTGCTAATATTTCATCATCAGATTTATCAATGATATTCATATATTTACCTCTATATTAGATGTTAATTATTTTTTTATCTATAGTAAGTCTAATATTAAACTTACTATAGATAAAAAAAGACCAACTAAACGTTGGTCTTTTTAATAAAACCATAGAGACTTGGTAACAAGTCTCTAGTGTTGTTTTATTTACTTCTTAGCGTGTAAATCAGCTAAAGCTTTATCCTCAATATCTCCAACTAGGTGATATAAAGGTGCTTTCTCCATAGTGTATTCGCCAGTATTAGGGTCACGACGTGACACAGTTAGTACGTGCCAGTTATCATCATCAACCTTCATAGCATCACCACGGTAGTAGTAACCAGGCCAGCGAGTTTCCTTACGGAATAAAGTATGTTGCATAACACTCTCAGAAGTACGGTGACGGTGCTTAAGCTCCCATGCACGCATTAACTGGTGAATGTCTTCAGCAGCAACTTTTTCTAAATCTTCTTCCATAACGCCAAGCTTTTGTAGACCCATCTTCAGTAGCTTGTCGTTAGTCATGTAAGAAACTGTTACACCACCAGCATACTCGTCCATAATCTTCTGTAGACGCTGTAGACCAGGCATCGGAAGAATGTAACTTGGAGATACTGTACCAGCAACGATTTCGTTACGACCAATTCTATAAGTCTCAAGAGGCTTGTAGATTTCTTCTTTACGATCGTTAATTTGCTTATCAGAAACAACAATACCTTCTGCTTTACCATCATCAATATATTGACATGCTGATTTACCAGAAATACGACCTTCAGTAAATGAACCTGATGAGAATGCGTGTGGAGTACCACCAACAGCATCACCAGCACCGAATAGACCTTCAACAGTCATCATACGGTTATAACCCCATTGATACTCTTCAGGAGAGATATCTGCAGGACCTGAACACCATGCGCCACAACCAGTAGCGTGTGAACCCATTACATATGGCTCAGATGTAGTTAATTCAGGGTTAACATATTTAGGATCGATATCTGTTGCAGCCCATAGTACCGCTTGACCAACAGTCATACCTAGGAAGTTCTCCCAACCCACTTCTTCTAAGTGAGGGTCTTGGAATGCTTCCATTGTAATCATATGAATTGGACCACGACCAGCATTTACTTCTGAAATGAATGCGTGGTTACGTAGACATGTAGGAATAGGTCTGTGAGTTGCGTGAGAAACTTCAACATCAAGGTAACCTTTACCAACCATTTTTTCTAATTCAGGGAACCATTTTGACTCATACTCTTCACCATAGCCGTTTTGAGTATATGTCTTAAGGTGTAAGAAGTATGCGCCAACTGGGCCATAACCATCCTTGAAACGAGCAAGAACGATACGATTTTCCATTTGAGTCATTTTCGCACCAGCATTAATCATTAATGCATATGCAGAACCTGATGACCATGGAGCGTACCATACACGACCAGCACCTTCACCAACTGAACGTGGCTTAAAGATGTTAGAAGCACCACCAGCACCAACAACTACAGTCTTAGACTTAAATACGTGGCAGTTACCAGTACGTACGTTAAAACCAATAGCACCACCAACACGGTCACGACCAGACTCATCCATAAGTAGGTGAGTAATCATTACACGGTTGTATGTCTTATCAGCATTCTTAGTTGCAGCTTCAGCTACGATAGGCTTGTATGATTCACCATGAATCATGATCTGCCAACGACCTTCACGCTGGTATGCGTTAGTCTTAGGGTTTCTCATTAGAGGTAGACCCCATTCTTCAAATTTGTGTACTGCAGAGTCTACGTGACGAGCCATGTCAAACATTAAGTCTTCACGAACCATACCCATTAAGTCAATACGTGCATAACGTACGTGATCTTCTGGATTGTTCTCACCCCAACGAGTACCCATATAACAGTTAATCGCGTATAGACCTTGAGCAACAGCACCTGAACGGTTGATGTTTGCTTTCTCAGCAATTACGATTTTCTTATCTTGACCCCAATATCTAGCTTCGTATGCAGCGCCTGTACCACCAAGGCCAGCACCTGCTACTAGAACATCGATGTCGTTTTCATAAATAGTCTTGTAACCCATTAGTAGTAAACTCCTTCTTTCATTTCTAAACCATTAGATTCTAAAGTATGTAGTTCTTTATGCTCAGATACGTGATCATCTTCAGAACTATTAAAGATTGCTTCAGGCTCAAACGACAACAATTGAGAATCACGCTGCTCTTGAGTTGGAGCAGGCTCATTTCTAAAGTCTGGAATGTTTTGACCCCAAGGCTTAGTAGTAATTGGTGATAGGAAGTTTTTAACACGACCATCACGGAAAGTAACTCTCCATGCGATAGTACCTTTATCTTCATCACGAATTGTACGAACACTATGGCCTAATGGCGCAAAGTCAGCGTAACCACGTACGTCAATAGCGTTATGTGGACATGCTTTAACACATGAGTAACACTCCCAACACATGTTAGGTTCAATATTGTAAGCACGACGATATTTATCATCAATGTGCATAATGTCAGATGGGCAGATATCTACACAGTGTCCACAACCATCACAACGAGTCATATATACAAAAGTTGGCATATTATTTCCTCTCTTCTTATTTAATTAGTTAATATTAGTAATGTTTTGGCTCTTCACGCTTGATACCAAGACCGAAACTCATTGGAGCATCTTTAAGAAGTTCCATTGAATGTCTGTTTTGCTGCCACTCATTATCTCTAGTTTCGTGTGGTAGGTTTTCATTGGTACCATCAAGCTTAATGATGCGCTTGTTGTAAGCTGCAGCTGGCTTGAAGAACATGTGAGAGAATTTAGACCAGTAAACACCACCAAATAGTGATACTGTAGAAAGGATCACAAGAATGAACCATACACCAGTACCGCCACCGTAGATTTCCCAACCTAAAGCAGTTAGAGATGTTGCCATTAGTGCAAGACTAAAGCTGTCTTTTCTAATTACAATTTTTGTCCATGGGTTGCCTTCTGCACGTACATCAACTTTAAATGCAAACCAGAACCACCAGCTGCCTACTAGTAACATAATAGCACCTAAGTTCCAAATTGTTGCAAGTGTTGCAGTTTCAGCTGCGCCATAAATAATAGCTGCAGTAGCACCTACGAAGAAAATAAAGCCCCACATAGTAAGGATATGAACTAATCTACGAACAGGGTTAGAGAATTCACCTGCAGTAGCAGTATCAATAACAACTGTATTTACTAATGCGCCGATTTTATCGCCACCAGTTAGTTCTTTAAAACGACCTTCGTTTGTACCAATAGTACAATTTGAGTTACCGTCTGCTAAACCTTGTTTTAAAGCAGCTTCTGCTTTCTTAGCATTGTTAAAGAAGTAAGTAGCACTTCCTTTGTGAATTAGATCTGCAACAGTCATAACAATAACTAGTGCGATCATAATAGTAACATACGTTTGCATGCTTTCCCAACTGATAGTCCCAGCTGCTGCCAAGGCACCAATCGGTGTACTAGCGAAATCGATCATATTTATTCCTCCTTAGGTTTCAATCAATCACATTTAAAAATATTATTAATTTTTTTGCTAACTACAAACTTTTTCTCAAATGTCTGAAGTCGTAAAAAATTGAATAATTATATACTAATATGTTTTTTCTTTTAATTAAATTTTAAATTTCACTCTGCAGTTACTTAGCAGAATGGCCACTCATTTTAATTTCTACTTTATCTTCATCCTTGATGCTAGCGTAGTATGCTTGTAATACTTTAGCTACTTCAGGGCGCGAGAACTCTTCAGGAAGGTCTTCACCATCTGAAAGCATCTTACGTACTTTAGTACCAGAAAGAAGAACACGATCTTTAGCCTCATGTGGACAAGTCTTCATTGAAGACATACCGCCACACTCATGACACCAGAATGTCCAGTCGATCTTAAGTGGTTGTGTAATAAGTGCATCATCAGCAATCTCATCAAAGATATTGTGTGCATCAAACGGACCATAGTAATCATCAACACCAGCGTGATCACGACCAACAATTAGGTGTGAACAACCGTAGTTTTGTCTAAATAATGCATGCAGTAGTGCTTCACGTGGACCAGCATAACGCATATCAAGTGGGTAACCAGACTGAAGAACTGTATTATCTACAAAGTAATTTTCAATCAGGGTTGCAATTGCCTCTGAACGCACCTCAGCTGGAATATCACCAGGCTTAAGGCCACCAAGAACAGAGTGAATCATAACACCATCACAGATTTCTACAGCAATCTTAGCTAAGTACTCGTGAGAACGGTGCATTGGGTTACGTGTTTGGAATGCAGCAATTGTTGACCAGCCTTTATCTTCAAAATAAGCGCGTGTCTCAGCTGGAGACATGTATAAATCACCATACTTCGCAGGGAAGCCACCATCAGATAATACTTTGATTGGACCTGCAAGATTATATTTACCTTGCTCCATAACCATAACAACACCAGGGTGAGCCATCTCAGTTGTTTTATAAACTGTCTCACACTCATGCTCTTTATCGATCGTGTATTTTTCAGTAACGTTCATAGTTGCAACGATATCGCCAGTCTTTGAACTAACTAGTGCAACTTCGTCACCTGCTTTAACATCTTCATCGTCAGTTGAAAGTGTAACTGGAATTGGCCAAAAAACACCACTTTCCATAGTCATGTTGTCACAAACACCTTGCCAATCTGCTTTATTCATAAAGCCATCAAGCGGAGTAAAACCACCAATACCCATCATAACGATATCGCCTTCTTCTCTAGAAGAGATTGTTAGTTGTGGTAAAGATTTTGCTCTTTCTAATTCTGCTGTTAGAGCGTCGCCTTCTAGTGCAAGAGGCTTAAGAGTATCACTGCCATGTGGTGGTACTAATTTTGACATATCACTTTCCTATATTTATACAAAAGTTGCCAATTATACCAACCGTTATTTTTGCCACTTTAGTTTGTAGTGATACTTATATATATCTCTTTGGATATATTAGAAAAACCTGATTATTTTAGTAGGTCTAGAGCTTAATTTTGAACCTTACTCTATCAACTCCATCCTTAGATTTTTCAGCAATTACTTTGTCATTTTTAATATCATAATCCAGCGTTGCCCCGCTAAACGAATCAAACCCCTGAACCAAGTGAGCCTTACCTCTAAGATGAACAAACTGTTTTTTAATTAAGTAAGTTATACTTTTTGCATCGGCCTCAATAAAGCGTGGCTGATTTGGCTGTGACTGTTTGTAATGCGCTAGTTTATTTTTCTCACCTTTGGCAATTACTTTTATTACCTCTTTATTGCTAGTAAAAACTTTAATATTTTCTGCACTTAACAATAACGAGCCTTGTACAACTTTAGCGCCTCCAGTGTAAGTACTTATACCTTTTTTCTCATCAATTACCACTGTATATGCTTTAATATCAATTGGCTGATCTTTATCCTCTGATAAGGCAATAGATGCACTTGAAATAAATAGAATAAACATTATTAAATACTTATTCATACCTGCCAACAACTCCACCGGTTAATCTAATCTTCTGCTCATTGGCATCATAATGCATGCCAGTTGCCTTTATATTGGCAATATCAGATAGATAGTTAATTTTATCTTTGGTCTTATAAATCTCTTTACCACCGGATTGATCAACTATTAAATTTTTGGTATTAATTATTGATCCAGAATTTTGCAAAATTTTAGCATTGCCTAATAATTGCATAAAGTCCTTTTGCATATCAATATCTATCCCATCTGCGTAAACTTTGCTTTGGTTTGACAGATACGTGGTTTTATTATCTGAATAATAATGCTTCTTATCATTTGACTGATCAACATATAAATCTTTAGTCAAAATCTTACTGCCATTATCTTGATTAATTTGCGTTAATCCAGTAAGCTGCATTTTGTCATCTTTAGTGCGCATATGCATACCTTGAGACGTCATCTTTGACTTCTCACCTAAATATGTAACCTTTTTATTACTAATCAGATCATTGGTTTCTGTACTTACTAAAAGTTCATCAGTGTTCATTTTGTGAGTTATGCCATTCGCAGAATGCACATCCACCTGACCATAAAATTTAATCTCACCATTTTTAAGATAATTTGCGCGCTCAGAACTTAATATATAGTCTTCTGTTCCATTTTCGCTATATGTCGTTACTTCAGGATCAAGCAGCAGCGCAGGAGAATTATTAAAATTGAAATAACTATTAGCTTTAACAAAATGTGATAACTTGTTATTTGCATCAAACTCTTGCAACTGAAAATTATCAATTTTTTCAATATAAGAAACCTCTTGTGATACTTCTTCATTCTCACTTAGAATCACTTTTTCTTCTTTATTTAATATAGAAAAAGAATATGATAGCAATTCCATAAGTAGCCACATAATTGCGACTATAACTATAATGAAAACACTAATAAGAAAATTGTGTCTTAATTGAAAACTAATCATTGTGCAAGGTATCTACGCCATAACTCCTAATCAAAAACTTGATATAAATAATATCAAACAGATGCTGAATAAACACAAGCCTGGCTTTTTGCAATATCGTCATAAAACCAACGACAAAGAATTAAAAATTACCGAAGCAAAAAAGCTTAAAGATCTGTGTCTTCTACATAATACTGTATTTATTATTAATGATGATATCAACCTAGCACAAATAGTAGATGCTGATGGTGTACACCTCGGCAAGGACGACTTATCAATTAAAAGCGCACGATTGGCCATTGGAGAAGGAAAGATTATTGGCACCTCCTGCTACAATGATATTGATACTGCTAAAAATGCTCAGGAGCAAGGTGCTAACTATGTGGCCTTTGGCGCGTTGTTTTCATCGAGCACTAAACCAAATGCCTCTCACTGTTCATTAGACATTATCTCCAAAGCAAAGCAAGTAATTAACATTCCAATTGTTGGAATTGGTGGAGTTGACTTTAATAATATGCACCAAGCATTAAATGCAGGGTGCGATAGTGTAGCCATGATTAAGGCTCTATACGAATAAGCTCTTGCTCGGCCGGACAGTACAATGCGCAATTAATTGCATTGCTATAAATTTGTGATAATGTTTGTCTATACAAGTTCAACTGTTTAGCGTATTTTGCTTTTTGCCTAATTGAAAATTGATCCAAAGTCTCGCCTGCCTGTCTACTAGCAGTTTTAAAATCAATAATCCACAACACATCATCATCAATAAACAATCTATCGATAACAATATTGCCAGTCTCGCTTGCAAATTCAACTTCAGTTAATGTTGATTCTCTAGCTTTAAACAGCCAATTAAATTTTTCATCAGTTTTAGTGTTATTTATTAGATGATAAATAATTTCGATATTAGTACTTAATTCCGATTGAGCAAAACCAAACTCAATCAATCTTGTTTTTATGCTGTTTTTACCTACAGAGAATTCTTTATGCTCACAAATCTTATGTAGCAAAGTTCCTAATAAGCTTTTATATGTAGTATTAATTAAATTTTGATAATCTAGTGATTCAGTATTATTATCAACAAACTCATTACAAGAATCTAAAGCATCTCGTCTACTAATATTTGGAGTCTCACTGGTTGGTAAAAGTTTACTACTTGTGTTGTCAATATCTTTAAATAAACATCTAAATTTGCACATTAATAAATTCAATAAAGACTTATTATTAGCATTTTCACCCTTTGGGGCACAAGAAAGTAGGTGTATATTTTTCTTTGCTCTGGTCATAGCAACGTACAAAAGTCGCATTAATTCATAATCATCTTGCACGCTTTCAATGCGCTTTAAATATTTGTAAGTGGCACTATCTTCAAGATCTTTAAACGACTTTGTTGGTGCCAACAATAAAGACTTGTCTTCAAATTCATGCAAGTGTATAAGTTGCGCTTTGTTTTGTCGTGGCGCTCTACCAAGTCCAGGAATAATTACGCTATCAAACTCCAATCCCTTTGCTTCATGAATGGTAAGCATTTTTACTCTTGCATTGGAGCTTGGGGCATACAACTCATCTAACATAGAGTTAATTGTTTGCATATTAAGTACGTAATTAGATTCACATGCATCAACTATCGCTAGGTATTCATTACGAATATCTTTCTCTTGTGTTGATAAAGAATTTATTGGAATAAGACTCTCCAAGGCATAGTCTAGCAATTCCACAAAACTAAATCTTGATTGATTGCCAATAGTATGGCTTAGAATCTTATAAAACTTGCTGGCTCTATTTTGTCCATCAGGACTTAACTGCTCCAAAATTAAAGGATCGTTTAGCTTATCAAAAATTATATTTCCATCATCCTTAGACAATATTAACAAATCGTCCAACACTAAACCACACCATGGGGATCTCAACAAACTCAACCACGCTAACTTATCCCCAAGGTCAAGCAAAGCTCTAGTAAGAGATACAAGATCTCGAGTAAAAATATGCTCTTTAAGTGGCGTTATTCTAAGAGCTTCAAACTCAATATTATTTAGCTTAAGTTCTCTGGCGATCTCATTTAAGTGTGCTCTGCCTCTAGCAATAATTGCAATACTTTCACTTGTACTGTCAGCACTTATAATCTCAACAACTTTTTGCGCCTCGAGATCATAGCGCTTATACTCTACTGCATAATAAGTAATTGCGTCGTATAAATTTTTATCTGCTTTTGGCGGTTTTGACTCATTAAAACTAATGGCTCCACGAGTTATATCTTCAACACTTGGAAATACAGTATTAAATAAGTTATTATTGGCCTCAATAACACTTGAGCTAGAACGAAAATTACTACTAAGCCTTAAATAGTTCAAGCCAACTCCAGCAACACCGTGTTTAATTGCTTGCAGAAACAAACCAACCTTAGATTCTCTAAAGCGATAAATAGACTGCATTGGATCACCCACTAAGAATAAAGTCTTTCCATTGTTTTCATCCCAGTTTTCAACTAAACGCTCAAGCAATAAAAATTGAGAAATAGACGTGTCTTGAAATTCATCAATAAGAATGTGCTCAATTTTATAATCTAAAAATAATGCTATATCACTAACCTTATCACCCCTATTATCGATGGCATGCAAGGCATCAAGCGCTACTTGAATAAAATCATGTTTATTTTCTTTATCGAATAATATTTTTAACTGTGCGACAGCTAATTTAAGTACAAAAGATATATCTTCCAATATAGATATTTGCGTATTAGAAAATTCTTTATCTGGCAGATAATCAAGCTCTACAAACAAATCCAATAAATTATCATTTTTTATCTTATTAACAATAGATAAAAATTCTTGTTTTTGCTCTTTAACACTACTTGGAAATCCATTGCGTTTATCAAGAGTTTTGCGCCAATTGTTTTGATTTGTTAATAATAATTCCTTTAAATTTATCCAACTTTCTAAACTATCAACATCAGCATTTGGAATACTACTGAGTGTTTGATATTTCTTCTCAGTATTTGCTGATAATAAATCAAACATCTCCTGTGGAAAAGACTCACTTGCTGCTGTTTTTAACTTTTGCAAGTGTACATTTATAACTCTTATGCTATTGGATTGTAGCTGATCAATATCAATAACGCCGTTTTGATACAAACGTGATAACCACTGATCACGCTTTGCCAGCATATTAATTATTAGTGAATAGTATTTATTAACATTGTTATCAAGATATAACAACACTCTGGATATAACTTCTGTGTAATCCTTATCATGAATTAAAAGCAACGCCTGTTCAGACGCCTGCTGATAAAAATCTTGAGCCTCCCATGAACTAGACAAAATACCTTTTGGTATTAATTGCTGCTTATAAGGATAACGATTAATTATTAAACTAGATAGGCCATCAATAGTTGTTACTTTAAGTCTAGATGGGTTGTTTGCAATATCCCAATTACTAGCATTTGATCTATTTAATACATCTAATGCCAAGTCATAGGTAACTTGCCTATGATCATTGTTATCTGGTCTTTCACCTTGAGCTAGTTTAAGCGCGCCAACAACTCTATCAACAAGTTCACTTGCAGCTTTTTTAGTAAAAGTCATTACCACTACACTTTCAGGAGAAGTGCTAACTGCTAATAACTTTAAATAACGTTGTGTAAGTAGTTCGGTTTTGCCCGAGCCTGCAGGAGCTTGAACAATAAATGATTGTGTATGATCTAGAGCTGTTTTTCTGTTCTGCTTATCGATCACATCTTATCTGGGCTACTAACTCCCAATAGGGTTAAACCATTAGCTATAACTTGACGAACCGCTTCAATAAGCTTGAGCCTAGATACGCGCAAATTATCATCATCAACTAAAAATTCACTATTGTTGTAATAACTATGGAATCCGCCAGCTAGATCGCGCAAATAGTAAGCTAAAACATGAGGCTCATAGTTTGTAGCAGCCGATAACAATACATCTGCAAATCTGTTTAATTCTTTAATAAGTACAAGCTCTTGCTCATTATCAAGTAGTGATAAATCATACTCGCCACTGCTTGTGTATTCTGCATTAGCTTTTTCAATAACTGAACAAATTCGTGCGTGTGCATATTGAATATAAAACACAGGGTTTTCATTAGTTTTTGATTTGGCCAAATCCAAGTCAAAATCCATATGCTGATCAGACTTGCGCAAAATATAGAAAAATCTTGCAGCATCATTCCCAACTTCTTCTCTTAATTCTCTTAAAGTAACAAAAGATCCACTACGGGTTGACATTGCAACTTTTTCCCCGCCCCTGTATAGATTGGCAAACTGCACTAATAAAATTTCTAATTTTTCTGGGTCGTTATCAAGAGCATTAATTGAGGCTTTTACTCTTGCGATATATCCGTGGTGATCAGCGCCCCAAATATTAATAATCTTGTCATACCCTCTAGAGAATTTTTCAAAATGATAGGCTATATCTGAAGCAAAGTAAGTATGTACACCATTATCACGAACAACTACTCTATCAAGGTCATCACCAAAATCTGTGGTCTTAAACCATAAAGCACCTTCTTTCTCATAAATATATCCAGCATCTTGCAAAGATTCAACAGTACTTTGCGAAAGGTTTGAATCAACTAACGATTGCTCAGAAAACCACTGATTATACTCAACCCCGAATTCTTGCAAATCTTCACGTATGTCGCTCAAAATTGTTTCAATTGCTAAATTAAATATACTCTTATAGCTATCACCCAATTCTGCCTTGCAATTTATAATTAGATCATCAATATGCTTCTCTTTATCGCCACCATCTTTTTCATCAGGATGCACTCCTGTGAAAATATCTAATTTTTCAATTCCACTTACTTTTTCTGCAATAGCAAAAATATAATCGCCCTTATAGCCATTATCAGGAAATTTATTGGTTTCAATATAACGCAGGTATACAGATGTTGCCAAAATATCCATTTGGCGTCCTGCATCATTTACGTAATATTCATTATCAACATCAAACCCTACTGCACGTAGAAGGTTAGCAACAGTCGCTCCGTATGCAGCACCACGTCCATGACCAACATGCAATGGTCCAGTTGGATTTGCTGATACGAACTCTAATAAAACTTTTTGCCCATCTCCATATTTAGATAGTCCAAAACCTTTGCCTTGAGTTAGGATTTTTTCAATTACTTGTGTATTTGAACCTTGAGATAAAAAGAAATTAATAAACCCTGGTCCAGCTATTTCTACCTTGTCAACCTCGGCTGCATTTGGGAAATTTGCAACTATCTTTTCCGCTAATATTTTAGGAGTGCATTTAGCTTGTTTAGACAAAACCATGGCCACGTTAGTAGCAAAATCACCTTGGGTTTTGTCTTTAGAATGATCTATCCTAATACTCTCAGGAACGCTTTCTAACACCTTGTCATTCACAAGAGTGTTTAATGCATCAGTTAATAATTGTTGTAATAATTCTTTCATTTGTTTTTAGTGTGCTTGTTGCCATGAATCTCCAATTCCAACATCGACTTTTAGTGGAATCTCTAGCGCATAAGCATTAGTCATTAGCTCTTGTATTTTATTAGCAAACTCATCCGCCTTGTCTTGTTTCACTTCAAAAACTAATTCATCATGCACCTGCATTAGCATTTTTATATCACTATTATTAGCACCAATCCAATTGTATATCTCCAGCATAGCAAGTTTGATAATATCGGCAGACGAGCCTTGCATTGGGGCATTGATCGCTGTTCTGAGCGCATGTTGCTGCAACATTTTATTTTTGTGATTAACCTGTGGCAAATACAACCTTCTACCCATTACTGTTTCTACATAACCTTGTAATTTGGCAGATTCTTTTGTGTTTTCCATATACTGAGTAACACCTGGATACTTCTCAAAATATGTATCTATATATTCTTTAGCTTCAGTTCTAGAGACATCAATTTGTTTGGCCAGTCCAAATGCACTCATGCCATACATAAGTCCAAAATTAATTGCCTTTGCTCGACGACGATGATCTTTTGTGACATCATCAACCGAAACATTAAATATCTCTGATGCTGTAGCGCTGTGCACATCTATATCGTTATTAAATGCACTAAGCAAGTTATCATCACCAGATATATGCGCCATGATTCTTAGCTCGATTTGTGAATAATCTGCTGCAATAATTACATTACCCTTATCTGCGATAAAAGCACCTCTAATCTTAGAGCCCTCTTCACTGCGAATTGGAATGTTTTGCAGGTTTGGACTTGTTGAAGATAGTCTTCCAGTAGCCGTAACAGCTTGGTGATATGATGTGTGCAGCCTATTGGTATTCACATCAATCTGCTTTGGCAAAGCCTCAAGGTAAGTTGAATTAAGTTTGGTTAGTGTTCTATAAGATAGAATCAAATCAACTAACGGATGGTCAAGCAGTTTGAGTGCTTCCTCATTGGTAGATGGCGCACCTTTTGGCGTTTTTTTCTTTGCCTCTAGACCCAAACCTTCATCAGAAAAAAGTATTTGTTGAATTTGTTTTGGCGACTCAAGATTAAAACTATCTCCTGCAATCTCAAATGCTTGCGATTCAATTTCTTGCATTTTCTTTACAATCTGTAACTGCCGAGAGTTTAAAGAGCCCTCATCAATCTTTACGCCATTACGCTCCATACGCACAAGAACTTTAATTAAAGGTAGTTCAATATTTTGATAAAGTTTAACCAACTTAGGATACTGGGCAATATTCTCATCCAAAACATCATTTAATAAAGCTGTCACAATAACATCTTCGCATGCGTAAGGCGCCGCCTCATTAATATTTACCTGATCAAAAGTGATTTGTTTTTTTCCGCTACCGGCAATATCACTAAATTGGATAGTAGTGTAATCTAGATAATGCTCAGCCAAATCATCCATGTTATGTCTAGATGCTACTGAATTTAATACATACGACTTAACCATAGTGTCATCCACTATATTATTAAGATCTATATTGTAATTTGCCAAAACATGGGCGTCGTACTTTAGATTTTGCCCAATCTTGCCAATACTATTACTTTCTAATAATGGCTTAAGATTATCCATTACATAATTAAAATCTAGTTGTTTTGGAGCATCTAGATAAGTATGAGCAACTGGTATATAAAAACTATCTTTATCAACTAAAAACACCCATCCCACAATCTGAGCATTCATATAATCAAGTGATGTAGTCTCTAGATCTATAACAAAACTATTGGTATTCTTAAGCTTATCCAATAGATTTAAGAAATCTTTTTCGTCAAACACTGTGGCTTGAGAATAGTCTTGAGTAATATCATTCACTTTTGTAGTTATTTCAATAGTTTCTGATTTTGTCTCAACTATTGCTTCTGGCGGCTCAATATCGCCCAACTGCTTAAGCCACATACTAAAACCATATTCTTTGTACAGTCTGGCAAGCTCTTTTATGTTTTCACCAGGCTCATCTTCTAGAATATTACACGGAAGATCAACATCAAATTTAAGCTCAACCAGCTTATGTGAAAGGTCAAGCAAATCAAAACTATCTCGTAATTTCTCGCCCACTTTGCCTTTTATATCAGTTGCATTTGCTTTAATACCAGCTATATCTCCATATAAATCTAACCACTTAATTGCAGTTTTTGGACCAACACTTGGAACCCCAGGGATATTATCTGCACTATCGCCAGTAAGTGCTAAAAAGTCCATAATTTGATCAGGGCGTACACCCATCTTTTCTAGAACGTTATCATGTTCGTAAAGATTGCCCTTCATATCAACTTGCGATACGTTGTCACTAACTAACTGCATAAGGTCCTTATCACCACTAGCAATAATAGTTTTAATACTATTTTGCTCTGCACAACGGCTTAAAGTTGCAATTACATCATCAGCTTCAACCTCGTCAACACACATAAAATGAAATCCCATTGCTCGTACAATTTCATACAAAGGTTCGATTTGCATAATAAGCGATTCATCAGCTGGCTTTCTGTGGGCTTTATATTCTGGATAAATATCGTGCCTAAAGTTTTTACCTTTGGCGTCAAAGATAGCAATAATCTTAGCCTCAGGATATTTATTTTGCAAACGTTTTATTGCACCAACAACACCAAAAATGGCTCCTGTTGGAAAACCATCATCATTGGTAAGATTTTGCGAAAGTGTAGAGAAATAAGCTCGAAATAAAAACGCCGAACCATCTAACAAAATAAGCTTATGTGACATGGCAATTATTTTACTGATTTTTCAAAAGCAAAGCGATGTTTGAGCTTTTGTTATATCAACTATAACTAGGATAAAATATTACTAATTTACTCAATATTAACTAACGTGCCTAAAGCTCTTATAAAAGCCAATAATATAAGCCTAACTCACAACGGCAAGAGCGTGCTAGACAATGTAAGTTTTGAGCTAAATCCTGGTGATTTTATTACCTTAATTGGGCCAAATGGCGCAGGTAAAAGCTCTCTAATAAAAGTTCTGCTTGGACTTATAAAACCAAATAAAGGTTCAGTGGAAAAATTTCAAAACATTAAACTTGGCTACACTCCACAATCATTTATTCCAAATGAGTTTATTCCTATCTCGGTAATTGACTTTATTAATCTCAATCAAAAAACTAATAATAATCTTATTGAAGAAACCTCCAAACTGGTTGGTATTGAAAACCTACTAAATGCATCTTTAAAAGACCTGTCTGGCGGAGAGATGCAAAGGGTTTTGCTGGCTCGTGCGCTTATTGGCAGGCCAAATATCTTAATACTTGATGAGCCGGCACAGAATTTAGATATTAATGGGCAGATGCACCTGTACAAGCTTATTCAAGATATTCACAAACAACGAGGTTGTGCTGTACTAATGGTATCTCACGATCTTCACAGGGTTATGAAAGACTCTACACAAGTGTTATGCCTGTATCACCATATTTGTTGTATGGGGCAACCAGAATCAATTCTAAAAGACTCTCAATTTAATGATTTATTTGCTGATCAAATGGATGATTTAATGGCAAGTTATGAACATCATCACAACCATTGTCACCAAGACTAAAGCTTGCACCCTGAGGCAAAACCTCCCGAATTTATTACCTTGAAATTAACAAATGTTTAGATATTGATAAAATCAAATATTGGCGTGAGGAATTGCCTCATAGACTTATTGACAATCAAATGGATGAATTAATGGCAAGTTATGAACATCATCACAACCATTGTCACCAAGACTAATTACTGAACAAACATCTTAGACGATGCTCTTTGCAGATAGTCACCTTTTACAGCCTCAACCACAACATCCCATCTACCCTTAAGTGGTAATTTCACTTTAGCCTCATATGTGCCATTACCCAAGTCATGCATAGATAGAGAAAAATCATGCTCTTTTTCTAACGGACGATAAAAATAAATAACAGTTTTAGCCCCAACTATATTGCTTTTGTTTTGTTTACTAGTTGCTGTATATAGTTGCTCTACACCATGGGTTGCATCTTTTGGAGTGTTTAAGGTAAGCGTATATCCTTGTTTATCTAGCTGCTCTTTACTAATTAAAGTATCGCCATAACTTTGTCCACTTATATAAGCATCTTGCACTACCAGCCCAGGATGGCTTTCAATCGCAGTTATTATTCGATAGACAGTTGCTCCAACTAAAATTAAAAACAACGCCAGCATTGACATCATTATTGGTGACTTGTGTATGGTCATTTTTATCTCATAGATTTTGGAGTAAAGAACGATGAATTATAATCCAAAGTTGCTTTATCACTATTAACAATAAATGTTACGTCATTATTTTCGCCAACATTTTTTTCAAATGCAGAAAGGTAAACATAAATAGACTTAACATTTCCAGTTGGAATCATAACTGTGCCAACATCCTTAAGGATCTTTAATTCTTTAATTTCTGACTTAATGCTAACTGTTATCGGCATTTCTCCATCAGTTTTATTCATAACTTTAAGTTCATACTTGTTACGAATTGACCCATCAGATAACTGCACAAACAGTGGTTGACGATCGTGCAAAACGTTAAGACTCATTGGTGCAAGATTTAAAAGACCATAAGTTAAAACTGCCAAAGCTATAGTTAAAATGGTTGAATATATAATCACTCTAGGGCGTTTATACAAAGCTTTAAGTGGCTTGTTAAACTTCATCTCATCAAGAGAGGTGTAACGAATAAGACCTTTTGGCTTGTTGATCTTTTCCATCACTACATCACAAGCATCGATACATAAACCACAAGTAATACAGCCATACTCTTGACCATTGCGAATATCTACACCAGTAGGACAAACTGCAACACACTGATTACAATCAATACAATCACCATTACCCTCAACTTGATTACCTTTCTTCAGCTTTCCACGTGGCTCGCCTCGATAAAAATCATAGGTTGGCATAATTGTTTGTTTATCTGCCATAGCTCCTTGAATACGAGAGTATGGACAAATCCATAAACATGATTGCTCGCGCATAAATCCAGCAAATACATATGCACCCAAAGAAATAAAAATGGTAATACCGATAGTAATAGGCGTTAAATTCCAAGTAAAGTAATCATTCCACTCTACTCCAAAATATAGCATCCAAGTAATACCAGAAAATAGGGCAATAGCTATCCATATAAGATGCTTTGTAAACTTTATACGTATCTTGGTGAAATTCCAAGGTGCGTTTTCTAATTTTCGACGTTTAGCCGGAGCACCTTCAACCTTCTCTTCAATAAAGGTAAAAATATCTGTCCAAATAGTTTGGAAACAAAAATATCCACAAAATACTCTGCCTGCAACTGCAGTCATTGCTGCTAGTAAAATTGCCAAGAACAGCAGTACCATTGTTAGCATCCAAATATCTTGCGGGAAAATTGTTATATCAAATAAATGATATTGACGATTTTCTACATCAAATAGAATTGCTTGTTTGCCATTCCAAGTAACATACGGACCAAAGAAAAAAGGCGACCATACAGCAATTGCCAACCACTTAAAGTTACGAAACTTACCACCCATACGCTTAGCATGAACAGTTTTTTCACCTAAATTTTGTACCCATTGTTCACCTTCATCATAAAGGTTTTCAACTTGAATCTTATCCTTTGCCATAGTCCTATTAATAGCCTGTAATTTGTGTGCTTATAATACCATTAAAACCCTAAAGTTTTTTCTTGATAATAATCAAGATGGTGTATTCCTATGCGCATTATATAAACTTTCACCTCATTAATAAAACAAAAATAATTGATACAAATAATCGACAAAAACGATTATTAGAGACTTTTATCTAAATACCAATGCAAAAGAGTTAACAAAATAGCTCTCTGATATAATGTTCGTTTTTTCATTAATAAGAAATCAACATGCAAGATATCATTGAACAGGCTTTTGAGGACAGAGCAAATATTAATCCACAAACAGCATCTAACGAAGTAAAGCAAGCAGTTGCTGAAGCAATTCATTTAATAGACTCTGGTCAGGCTCGAGTTGCCGAACAAAAAGGTGTTGGCGATTGGGTTGTTAACGAATGGTTAAAAAAAGCTGTACTGCTATCTTTTCGTCTAGAGGATAACGTTCCTATGTCTGGCGGATTTACTCAATATTATGATAAAGTGCCTTCAAAATTTGCCGACATGACACCAGAAGAATTTAAAGCTAGTGGCGTACGTGTTGTACCACCAGCGACTGCTCGACGTGGCTCATATATTGCTCCTGATACTGTACTTATGCCATCATATGTAAATATTGGTGCATATGTTGATTCTGGAACTATGGTTGACACTTGGGCAACAGTTGGTTCTTGCGCGCAAATTGGTAAAAATGTTCACCTGTCAGGTGGTGTTGGTATTGGCGGTGTTCTTGAACCACTTCAAGCATCACCAACAATTATTGAAGACAATTGTTTTATCGGCGCACGTTCAGAAGTAGTTGAAGGTGTTATTGTTGAAGAGGGCTCAGTTATTTCTATGGGTGTATATATCGGCCAATCAACTAGAATATTTAATCGCGAAACTGGCGAAGTATCTTACGGTAGAGTTCCTGCTGGATCAGTTGTTGTGTCTGGAAACCTGCCTTCAAAAGATGGTAGTTATTCGCTATATTGTGCTGTAATTGTTAAGCAAGTTGATAGCAAAACCTTATCAAAAGTTGGTATTAACGAACTACTTAGAGGCATTTAACAATTAAATGGATATTTTATTCTCAACAAAGAAGATAATCTCCTTCTTTGTTGAGCCACTAGGGTTAATATTAACCCTATCCCTTATTGGTTTATATTTTTTATATAAATCTGCTTACACAAAAGCTAAATATTTCTTAAGCACCTCTATATTGTTATTGCTTGTTTTTAGCTACCCACCAGTCTCCAATAGTCTAATTAAACAATTAGAAAACAAATACCAAAAATACGATTATAACAATAATAATATTGAATATATCCATGTGTTAGGCAGTGGTCACCACGATAATCCAAAATGGCCTATATCTAGTCAAATTAGTAATACCAGCTTAAAAAGAACTATGGAGGGTATTAGTATTTTTAAGAAAATAAATAATCCCAATTTAAAGTTAATTTTTACTGGATTTCCAGGATTTGGAAATCAAATATCTAATGCCGAGATAAATGCAAAAATTGCCAGAATTGCAAATATATCTAACAACAACTTAATTGTTAATGGCAATCCAAAAGACACTCAGGAAGAAGCTAAATTCGCCAAGTCAATTGTTGGAAGTAAACCATTTATACTAGTAACTTCAGTATCACACATGGACAGGGCAATAGAATTATTTACAAATATGGGTATGAACCCAATTGCTGCTCCGACAGAATTTAAGAAAAGTGCAAAGGTAGAATGGTTGTCTGCCCCAAGTATATCGTCTATCAAAAAATCAAAAAATATAATCCATGAGTTCTTAGGTGGGGTATGGGCTTATATAGTTAAATAAAAACCAAAAAACCCGCCTTTCGGCGGGTTTTTTCTAGATATATGTATCTAACTAGTTACGTGTAAACAATGCATAAATAACAGCTACCGCTGCTAAGCCTACCAAACCATGCGATCCAAGACTAGCGACTATACCAGTAATAGTGCCGATTACATCGCCACCAATAAATGGTACGCCAGCTGCGCCTGTACCGAAGATCACTTGAACAACAATTGCTAAAGCGATTAAGGCAATACCTGCCTCAGTTAGTTTTTTGATTGTACCGATAACAGTATCAAACATATTTTCCCCTCTTTAGTTATAAAAACCCCAATATCGCTATTGGTTATTAACTTTTTACCCCATTAAATATATTTGTCAAGTATTTTTTAGTAAAAATAATACATTTTTTTGAAAAAATACTAAAAAATTAGTAAAAAGTTGTATTATTACAACAGAGAAAAGCCTTATATAGCAACAGATATCGCAATTCCGATAAAAATTACCATACCGATATAATTATTGTGCAAAAAAGCATGAAAACATGCAGATTTTTCACGTTTTTTAAGCAAAAACTGATGATAAACCATTAAAAATGCACTAATAATCAATGAAATATCATAAAAAATTGATAAATTAAAGATTTTTCCAATTTTTAATAGCAAAAACATTAATAAAACTTGCAATATTCCAATAATAAGCTTATCAAACTTGGCAAATAAAATTGCAGTAGACTTAACTCCTGTCTTAATATCTTCATCTCTATCGACCATAGCATACATTGTGTCATACGCAACAGTCCATACAACAGTTGCAGCAAAAATAAACCACGCTGAATTTGGCACAGTATTGTTAGTTGCAGCAAATGCCATTGGCACACTCATGGCAAAAGCCAGGCCGAGAACAAACTGCGGAAGATGAGTCCAGCGCTTAGTGAATGGATATAAAGTAGCTAAAAATGCAGCAATAAATGCAAGTTTAATAGTTAGTAAGTTAGTAAACGTTACTAAAACAAAGGCTGTAATAATTAATACAGCAAATAACTTAAGGGCATTTTTTGCCGAAACTTCTCCTGAAGTTATAGGTCTTAATTCAGTTCTTTTAATATGTCTATCAATATCTCTATCCGCATAATCGTTTATTACACATCCTGCAGAGCGCATAAGAGCAACACCTAAGATAAAGATAATCAGCAAATCGATTCTTGGAAAACCATCCGCAGCCAAAAATAATGCCCATAATGTTGGCCATAACAATAGGTAAATACCAATTGGCTTATCAAGGCGCATTAAACGAAAATATGGATTCATAACTTATCGATAAACTCTTGTAGTTCTATTGATAGTGGGGCAGATACTTTTTGTAATTCACCTGTGGTTGGGTTGGTGAATTGCAGCTCACTTGCGTGCAAAAATAATCTAGCAAGGCCTTTTGCTTTTATCTTTTGGTTAAAAATCTTATCGCCATATTTTTCATCACCTGCTAGCTCATGACCAGCATGCTTGGCATGCGCTCTGATTTGATGCATACGTCCTGTTTCAATAACCACGTCAACTAATGATGCACTAAAATCATCACTTTCAAAATTCTTAAGCGGATGGAAATGACTAATAGATTCCTTGCCTTTAGAGTCAACTACTACCATTCTTGAGTTTTGATACAGTGGTGCATCAATAGTATGAGCTTTTTTACTCCAGGAATTTTTAACAAGCGCTGTATAACGCTTATGCATTTGATGCTGAGTTAATTGCTCATGTAGATTTTTTAAAACAGATCTTTTTTTTGCGATAAGCAATACGCCTGAAGTTGCACGATCAATTCTATGTACCAACTCTAATGGTCGATTGTATATTTGTCTTAAAGCTTCAATAGCTCCAATATTTACACCGCTTCCGCCATGAACTGCAAGACCACTTGGCTTATTAATCACTAATACACCCTTATCTTCATAAAGAATAGAGTCTTTTAAAACCTTATTAAGGCTATCTGATACATTGGTTTGAGTTTTTTCAGCAACACGTACAGGAGGTATGCGCACAACATCTCCAATCTTCAGTTTATAGTCAGCTTTCTTTCTGCCTTTATTAACACGCACCTCGCCCTTTCTTACAATACGATAGATGTGTGACTTTGGCACACCTTTAAGATGCTTTAATAAATAATTATCAAGTCTTTGATTTTCAGCTTCTTCACCAATTGTCTGATATTTAACTGCCACTACTTACACTCCAAACAGCTGGTGAAAATTATCTGTAGTGATGCCTGCAACTTGATCAATGCTTTTATTATGCAACTTTGCAATTTGTTCTACAACATAATATGTATATGCAGGTGAGTTTGGCTTACCGCGATAAGGCACAGGAGTTAAATAAGGCGAATCCGTCTCCACCAATATACGATCAAGCGGTACTTTTTTTGCAACTTCTCGCAAACTATCTGCACTTTTAAAAGTAACAATTCCAGAAAAAGATATATAAAACCCCATGTCTAATGCGGCTTTTGCTGTATCCCAATCTTCAGCAAAACAATGCATAACTCCAGATTGTGCATTTTCTTCTTGCATTATTTTCAATGTGTCATCTTTAGCATCACGGGTATGCACAATTATTGGTTTTGCAGATTTTTCAGCTGCTCTGATATGGTTTCTAAATCTTTCACGTTGCCAGTTAGCGTCGTCTTTATCAATATGAAAATAATCTAGTCCAGTCTCTCCAATAGCGATAATTTTCTCATGTTGAGCTAAAGCTACCAATTCATCAATACTAGGATCCTTGCCTTTGGTTTCTGTTGGATGCACTCCAACAGATGCATAAATATTTTCAAAATTTTCAGCAAGGTTTAAAACAGAATTAAAATTTTCTAGATCAATACAAACACATAAAAACTTATCTACCGATAACTCTTTAGCATGAGACAACATAGACTCAATACTGCCGCCAAAATTAGCAAGATCGACTCTATCAATATGGCAATGTGAATCAACTATATGCACCTATAACCCCAATTTTTTTAACCAATTTTTGGCTTTATCGCCAAGCTTGCCTTCTAATTCTTTTACTTCTGACTCTAGTTGCTTGCGAATGCCAGCTTTTATTCTATCTTCTGTTAATTCAAGCCCTTGTTTTTCCACTTCTTTTTGTACTCTATTAAGCACAATGCGCATAAGCTCAATACCCACCTGATCAACAGGTACTCCAATACTGCCACCAAAATTCCTAATTATAATATTTGGCATATTGATAGTATCTACTAAAAACTCTGTATCAATATGTATTTGTGTATTGATAAATTCCAAATCGTTAATAGCAACCCTTGTATTGCTAGTGGCTTTTGGTTTTGTTACGCTTTGATTTGAGTTTGTATTGCCTGAGTTTCTATTGGTTTTATTTTCTAATTTTTTAAATAACTCAACCAGATTAACCTTATTAGCATTTTGTTCTAAAGTAAACACAAAACCATCAAAGACTAAAGAGTCAATAATAATTAAATCATCATCTCTGCTAGCTACAATTAAATCGATATGATTTAAACTAAAAGCATTTTTATTTTTAAACTCATTGGTATTTTTAACATTAATAAAATCTATATTGACTTTACCATCTATAAAATCTGTTCTAACATCACTAATCTCAACCTTGGTTTTAAGCATATCTGCAGCAATGACCTCAAGGAAATATTTAGCAATATTGTCAAATGCAAATAAAAGAGAGGCAAATATTGCCAATAATAAATACAGAAGTTTTTTCATATTTAACTTGGTATAACCTCTAACAAAAATCTAGAGTCTGATACATGTGGAACACTAAGACGATGTGATTTAATATTAACACCATCAAGACTCTCGTTATTAAAGTTATCACCCTTCATTAATAAATAAACGCCATTATCACACAACAGGTGTTTTGTAAGTTTTAGGGTTTTATCAACCTGTGCAAAAGCTCTAGAGGTTATCTGCATAAAGCACTCATCTACTTGATATTCTTCAACTCTAGTATTTACAACCTCTAAATTATTAAGCTCTAGCTGAGTCTTAGCAAACTGCATGAATCTGCATTTTTTCCCCACACCATCTAAAACAGTTACTGATAATTCTGGCTTCATAATACTTATTACTACTCCTGGAAGTCCAGCACCGCTTCCAACATCAAGCAATTTTCCATTGCCAATATAATTAATAATCGACAAGCTATCTAATAAATGTTTATTAATGCCTTCATTAATTGATCGAATCGCACTAAGATTGTAAGTCTTATTCCACTTAATAATCAACTCTAGATACTTTATCAAATTAGAACTTTGACTACTACTAAGGCTAACACCCATTTGCTTAGCACCATCTATAAGTAAACTAGCACTATCCATTGTTTTTATAAGTTTTTAAATAAACAAGCAATATAGATATTGATGCAGGGGTTACACCCTGAATGCGCGATGCTTGGCCAATTGTATCTGGCATATGTTGAGTTAGTTTTTGCCTAACTTCGCTTGATAAGGCTTTGATAGCAGAGTAGTCCATACCATCTGGAAGCTTGGTATCTTCATTCCTACGATATTTTTCAATCTCATCCATTTGTCGTTTAATATAGCCAGCGTACTTAACTTGATTCTCAACCTGATCAGCAATTATCTTGTTATCAACAAATGGCTCACCACTTTTAATTTTGCTTAGCAATTTATAATCAACCTTTGGTCTTTTAAGTAGCGACTCTAATGAATACTCATGATTAAGTTTAGTGCCCAACACTTCTGCAGCTTGCGCATCTTCTGCCTGAATCCAGACATCTTTTAATCTTTGTTTTTCTTTTTTAACTGCAGAATATTTATTCTCAAATATAGTCCAACGCTTATTATCGATAAGCCCCAATTCTCTAGCAATAGGCGTTAATCTCTCGTCAGCATTGTCTTCTCGAAGCAATAATCTATACTCAGCTCTTGAAGTAAACATACGGTAAGGCTCACTTGTGCCTTTAGTGATTAAATCATCAACCATTACTCCAATATATGACTCATCACGCTTTGGCAAGTATGGTTCTCTTTCTAAAAAAGCACATGCTGCGTTAATGCCAGCAAGCATTCCTTGTGCTGCAGCTTCTTCATAGCCAGTAGTTCCATTAATTTGCCCAGCGAAATACAATCCTGATATTTTTTTAACTTCAAGAGTTTGTTTTAAACCTCTAGGGTCAAAAAAGTCATACTCAATTGCATAACCTGGTCGCACAATATGAGCGTTTTCAAAGCCTTTAATTGAATGAATAAAATCTTCTTGAGTTGCATATGGCAATGATGTCGAAACACCATTTGGATACACTTCATTAGTATTTAATCCCTCTGGCTCAACAAATATTTGATGTGAATCTCTATCTGAGAAACGCACCACTTTATCTTCAATCGAAGGACAATATCTTGGACCAATACCTTCAATATTACCGGTATACATTGGCGAATTTTTAAGCCCTGCACGAATAAAATCATGAGTTTTTTCATTAGTATGAGTAATAAAGCAAGGTATTTGCTCAGGATGATCGCTAACCTTACCCATAAAAGAAAAACTTGGAAGTGGAGTGTCTCCAGGCTGTTCTTGCATTATTGAATAATCAAGTGTTCTGCCATCTAACCTTGGTGGTGTTCCGGTCTTCAATCTACCAACACCCAGGTCATATTCTCTTAGTCTTTTTGCTAAAGCGTTAGATGGCGCATCACCAGCACGACCACCAGAATAATTAGCTTGACCAATATGAATAACACCGCCTAAAAAAGTCCCAGAAGTAAGGATAACTTTATCAGCAGTAAAAGTTAAACCCATTTGCGTAACCACGCCTTTAACTACATCATTTTCAATAATTACATCATCAACTGCTTGTTGAAATAAATCAAGATTAGCTTGATTTTCTAATGCATGACGTATTGCAGCCTTATAAAGCACTCTATCTGCTTGAGCTCTTGTTGCCCGCACTGCAGGACCTTTTGATGCGTTAAGTGTTCTAAATTGAATTCCGGAGCGATCAATCGCCTTGGCCATTACTCCACCCATAGCATCAATCTCTTTTACCAAATGCCCTTTACCAATCCCGCCTATTGCAGGGTTACAGCTCATTTGCCCAAGAGTTTCAATATTGTGAGTAATTAATAGGGTTTTAACACCCATACGTGCAGGAGCTAAGGCAGCCTCAGTTCCAGCATGACCTCCGCCAATTACAATAACCGAATAATGTTTAGAATCCAATTTACAATCCTTAACTAAAAAAGGCTCGTTAATACGAGCCTTTTTTATTATAGATGCTCAGCTTTACTTAACGTTTGCGTCAAGCTCGCCTGCAGCGTATTTCTGACTCATAACATCTAATGAAGACACATTGATTTTATCAGCGTTACCAGCTGAACCAAACGCTTCAAAACGAGCCGCACAAATATCACTCATAGCATTTGTTGCTTCTTTTAGGAATTTACGTGGATCAAAGTTTGAAGGGTTGTCAACTAAGTGGCGACGTACCGCACCTGTTGATGCCATACGTAAGTCAGTATCAATATTAACTTTACGCACACCATTCTTAATACCTTCTTGAATCTCTTCAACCGGTACACCGTAAGTTTGACCCATGTCACCACCAAAGTCATTGATAATCTTTAACCAGTCTTGCGGAACTGAAGAAGAACCGTGCATTACTAAGTGAGTATTTGGTAAGCGCTCATGAATTTCCTTAATACGGTCAATACGTAAGATTTCACCTGTAGGCTCTTGAGTAAATTTGTATGCACCATGAGAAGTACCAATTGCAATTGCTAAAGCATCTACATTAGTTGCTTTTACGAAATCAGCAGCTTCTTCAACTGAAGTTAATAGCATATCAAGATCAAGTTTGCCTTCAGCACCGTGACCATCTTCTTCACCCATCTCACCAGTTTCTAATGAACCTAGACAACCTAGTTCACCTTCTACAGATACACCACCAGCGTGTGCCATTTTCACAACTTCTTTAGTTACAGCAACATTGTACTCAAAGCTAGATGGAGTTTTACAATCTGCTTCTAAAGAACCGTCCATCATTACTGATGAAAAACCTGATTGAATTGAACGTAAGCAAACACCTGGCTCGCTACCGTGATCCTGGTGCATTACCACTGGAATATGTGGATACATTTCAGTTGCAGCTGAAATTAGGTGACGTAAGAACGGCTCACCTGCATAACCTCTAGCACCAGCAGAACCCTGCATGATTACTGGAGAGTTGGTTTTGTCTGCAGCTTCCATAATTGCATGAACCTGCTCCATATTGTTTACGTTAAACGCTGGCATACCATAACCGTTTTCTGCCGCGTGATCTAGTAATTCTCTTAATGAAATTATCATCTTGTTTCTCCTATCTTTACTATTTACTAATTTAATTAATAATCAGAATCGCCCACATGAAGAATTTTCATCATATTGGTTCCACCTGATTTATCTTTATACATTCCTTTGGTTAATATTACCAAATCTCCATCTTTAACAATATTGTTATTTGTAAGTGCATTAACAACTGTTTCGTTTACCTTATTCCACTCTGCATTTGAATCCTTCTCAATGCCACATGGATAAACACCACGATAAAGTGTTACTTTGCGCAAAGTCTCAACACAATCACTCATTGCAAAAATTGAAATATTTGAACTCATTCTTGACATCCACATTGCTGTTTTGCCTGTCTCAGTAAGCGCAGCAACAACTTTAACGCCTAAATGATTAGCTGCATACATCGTACTCATTGCAATTGTTTCATCTATGCAAGTAAATTTTTCATGCAATCTATGATGCGAAGTTTTTGCAATTGGGTTTTTCTCAGCCTCTAGACAAACTTCATGCATTGTCTTTACAGCATTCTGAGGAAACTCACCAGCTGCAGTTTCAGCTGAAAGCATTACCGCGTCAGTACCATCTAAAACAGCGTTAGCTACATCAAACACTTCTGCACGAGTAGGAATTGGGCTATGAATCATAGATTCAAGCATCTGCGTTGCAGTAATTACAATTCTGTCATTTGATCTTGCAAGTTTAATTAAACGCTTTTGCTGTGCTGGTAGTTGTGGATCACCGATTTCTACACCAAGATCTCCACGAGCAACCATAATGCCAGCAGATTCTTGAATAATATCTGTAATAGTTTCATCATCTAACGATTCAGCACGCTCAATTTTAGAAATTACTCCAGCTTTTGACCCGGCTTTTGCTAATAGCGCTTTAGTCTCACGTACATCGTCACCATTTATTGGAAATGATAAAGCTACATAATCTGCTTTTGCTTTCGCAGCAGTTAAAATATCTTTTTTATCTTTTTCAGTAAGCGCATTTGCAGACAAGCCACCGCCACGCAAATTAATACCTTTCTTATCTGATAAAACACCAGCCTGAGTTACTACTGTATTAATTCTATTACCGTCAATATTTATAACCTCAAGTACAACCTTACCATCATCCAATAGTAGGATATTGCCCGGTTTAACTTCTTGAGGAAGAGTTTTGTAAGCTATACCGACTGCTTCTTGATCGCCAGAATTTTCATCTAGATCAGCGTCAAGTGCAAAATTATCGCCATTACTAAGCTCAATTTTTTTACCGTCTTTAAATGAAGCAATACGAATCTTAGGGCCTTGAAGATCCATCAAAATACCAACATAATTATGACTACCTTTAGCCCAACCACGTACAGCTTTTACTCTTGATAGGTGCTCTTCTTCTGATCCGTGTGAAAAGTTAATACGCACAACATTAGCGCCAGCCTCTAGTACGCTTTCTAATACACCAGGCTTATCAGTTGCTGGACCTAATGTTGCTAATATTTTTGTTCTTCTAGGCAAGTCTTACTCCGCAGCTCTTTCTTCTAACATTGCAACAGCAGGTAGTTTTTTGCCTTCTAAAAATTCTAAGAAAGCACCACCGCCAGTTGAGATATAACTTACTCTATCTTCAATGCCGTATTTATCAACTGCAGCTAATGTATCACCGCCACCTGCAATTGAGAATGCTTCAGATTCAGCAATTGCCATTGAAAGTGTTTTAGTACCTTCAGCAAACTGATCAAACTCAAATACGCCTACTGGACCGTTCCATACAATTGTACCTGCATTTTTCATAATTTCAGCTAACTGCTGTGCAGAATCAGGACCAATATCAAAAATCATGTCATCGTCTGTTACAGCTGTTGCAGCTTTTGTTTCTGCTGCTGCAGTTTCAGAAAATTCTTTACCGCAAACTACGTCAGTTGGAACTGGAATTTCACAATCTTCCATTAATTTTTTAGCCGTTGGAATTAAATCATCTTCACAAAGTGATTTACCAACATTGTGGCCTTGTGCAGCAATAAATGTATTGGCAATACCACCGCCTACAACTAATTGATCAACAACTTTTGAAAGTGATTCTAAAACAGTTAATTTTGTTGATACTTTTGAACCACCAACGATTGCCACCATTGGACGCGCAGGATTATCAAGCGCCTTACCTAATGCTTCCAGCTCACCTGAAAGTAATGGACCAGAACACGCAATTGGTGCATATTTAGCCACACCGTGAGTTGATGCTTGTGCACGATGTGCTGTACCAAATGCATCCATAGCAAAAATATCGCATAATGCTGCCATTTGTTTAGCTAGGTCATCGTCATTAGATTTTTCACCCTTGTTAAAACGTACGTTCTCACAAAGCACAACTTCGCTCTCATTCATGTCAACACCGTTTAGCCAATCTTTTTCTAAACGTACTTCTTGGCCTAACAATTCAGTTAGTCTGTTGGCAACAGGCTGCAAAGAAAACTCATCAGCTGGCTCACCCTCTGTTGGACGACCAAGATGAGACATTAACATTACCTTAGCGCCTTGTTTTACTGCTAATTCAATTGTTGGTAAAGATGCTTTAATACGCTTGTCACTAGTAACAACACCGTCTTTTACTGGAACATTTAAGTCTTGACGAACTAGTACTTTCTTACCACTTAAATCTAAATCTGTTAAATTGATAACTGACATTACAACCTCTAATTTCTATATTTTTTTTAATATTTTATAAGCAAAAAATCCAAACTAATGTTTGGAGGTGCTCAAGTTTAAATTCTTGTATAAAACACGGCCCGTCTATGCGGGCCGTTAATTTTATTTTTTATTAAGCTACGTGCTGAACTAAACGAAGCATGTTACAAGTGTAACCATACTCGTTATCGTACCAAGATACTAGCTTAACAAAAGTATCGTCTAGAGCAATACCTGCACCAGCATCAAAGATAGATGATGATGTATGACCACGGAAGTCAGAAGAAACAACAGCTTCATCTGTGTAAGACAAAGTACCTGACATTGCGCCTTCAGAAGCGTCTTTGATTGCTGCACAAATTTCTTCATAAGTTGCTGGCTTGTCTAATTCACAAGTTAGATCAACAACAGATACGTCAACTGATGGAATACGGAAAGCCATACCAGTTAGTTTGCCGTTAAGCTCTGGTAGTACAACGCCTACTGCCTTAGCAGCACCAGTTGATGAAGGAATGATGTTTTCAAATACTGCACGACCACCTCTCCAATCTTTCATTGAAGGACCGTCAACTGTCTTCTGTGTAGCAGTTGAAGCGTGAACAGTAGTCATAAGACCACGCTTAAGACCCCAGTTATCGTTAACTACTTTAGCAATTGGAGCTAAACAGTTTGTAGTACATGAAGCCGCTGAAACGATTGCTTGACCAGCATACTCATCATGGTTAACACCGTATACAAACATTGGAGTACCATCTTTAGATGGAGCTGATTGAACAACTTTCTTAGCACCAGCATCAATATGCGCTTGACAAGACTCTTCAGTTAAGAAGAAACCAGTACAATCGATTACGATATCTGCGCCAACTTCGTCCCACTTAAGATCTGCTGGGTTACGCTCAGCTGATAAGCGAATTTTCTTACCGTCGATAACAAAGTTATCACCATCTACAGCTACTTTGCCATCAAAACGACCTTGTGCTGTGTCATACTTAAGCATATATGCTAAGTAATCGTTTTCTAATAGATCATTAATACCTACTACTTCTAATTCAGGAAAATCTTTCTGAATTGCACGGAAAGCCATACGACCGATACGACCAAAACCGTTAATACCTACTTTAATTGCCATTTTTACTTACTCCTTTTACTTTATTACATTTACACCTAAAGGTATAAATTCTATTAAAAGTGCGCTAAAAACAGCGCACTTAAATTCTTTTTATTAATTAACCAATAACTGATTTAGCAGTAGCAACTACGTTATCTACTGTGAAACCAAATTCTTTAAATAGTTGATCTGCTGGTGCAGACTCACCGAATGACTTCATGCCAACGATAGCGCCGTCTAAGCCAACATACTTATACCAACCATTATCAATACTTGCTTCAATTGCAACACGCTTAGTGCCTGGTGTTAATACTGAATCACGATATGCTTGATCTTGTGCATCAAACGCTTCTGGACAAGGCATTGAAACTACACGTACGTTAGCATCCATTGCTGCCGCTGCATCAACTGCCAAACCAACTTCAGAACCTGTTGCGATAAAGATAACATCAGCATCACCATTACAATCCTTAAGCACGTAACCACCTTTTTCAATGTTAGCTACTTGCTCAGCAGATCTTTCCATTGGTGTTAGGTTTTGACGTGAGAATACTAATGCAGTTGGCGCATCGCCACGAGTGATTGCCATCTTCCAAGATACAGCTGATTCAATCGCATCACAACCTCTCCAAGTTTGGAAGTTAGGGATAACACGCATTGTAGCTAGTTGTTCAACTGGCTGGTGTGTTGGACCATCTTCACCAAGACCAATAGAGTCATGAGTGTATACATAGATAGCGCCAAGCTTCATAAGCGCTGACATTCTTAGTGAATTACGCATGAATTCCATAAACATAAAGAAGGTTGCACTATATGCTTTGAAACCACCGTGCAAAATCATGCCGTTAACCATATGTGCCATACCAAACTCACGTACACCCCAAGAGATGTAGTTACCGTTAGCATTGCTTGGCGTTACTTTTACTGTACCCGACCAATTAGTAAGATTTGAACCTGTTAGGTCTGCAGAACCACCAAATAATTCTGGTAATAGTGGTCCAATTGCCTCAATTGCATTTTGCGAAGCTTTACGCGAAGCGATGTTTGGCATTTCTTCTTGCGTGCTAGCAATAAACTTATCCATTTCTGCTTCGAAGTTAGCTGGAAGTGTGCCTGCCATAC
>CAYOFV010000002.1:0-39826 GCA_964403565.1 uncultured Piscirickettsiaceae bacterium
AACAACACCGCACCAAACCTACGCGGGTCATTCAGGCGCATGGCTTTACCATTCTTAAACACTACTTCAAAGTGATCATGTTTTTGACAAGGTTCTTCCTTGTCAACGACTTTAATCGTGCCGCTCATGCCCAAATGCATAATCAGTGTACCTGCATCAAACTCAACAAGTAAATATTTGCCACGTCTATTAATACTATTTACAGTTTGACCTTTTAATGTTTTAGGCAAGTGTTTAGGAATTTCCCACCTAAGATTATCACGATGCAAAATAACTTTACTTATAGTTTGTTTAACAATCAGCGGTTCAAGCCCACGTTTAGTGGTTTCAACTTCAGGAAGTTCTGGCATATATATAAGTGTATTAAATTAAAAATTTGACTTGCATCAAATAAATAGCTTATTATAATAGTCAACTTTTAATATAGCGGAGAGAATCAATGAATTATATTAATTCAGTAAAAGGCAAAATTTTAATCGGTTTTGTTTTAGCAGCAATTGTGTTTGTATTATTTGACGGTAGTGCAAATATGACTCACTACTCAATGGGTGTGTGGCTACATGTTGCAGCAGGTGTTTTATGGGTAGGTCTACTTTACTACTTTAACTTTGTACAAGTACCAGGCATGGGTCAAGCTCTAGCTGATACTGATGGCCCAGGTCCAGCAGCAATCGGTAAGTACATTGCACCACGTGCATTACTATGGTTTAGAATGGCAGCGGCTACAACTTGGATATTGGGCTTAGTATTGTTAGCATTACAATCTCGTGGCATGGACGGCATTATTGGCGCCTTTACATTTGCAGCTGGCTACACAGTAATTGGTGTTGGCGCATGGATGGGTACAATCATGGCATTTAACGTATGGTTTATTATCTGGCCAAACCAGCAAAAGATCTTAGGCATGGTTTCAGCATCAGAGGACGAGGTAGCAACTGCGAAGAAAAATGCAGCGTTAGCATCAAGTGTTAATGTAATACTTTCTATCCCAATGTTACTAACCATGATTGCATGGCACTAAAATAAGTTCTAATTATTAGCAACTACTGCGTTAAATAATATTCTCAGCTTGTCGTGTAGGTTTACTACACTCAGTCGCTGAGAAAATGATTTGACTTGTATTTATCTAATAATTAAAATTATTTGCTATAAAAAAAACCGAGACTTGTTCTCGGTTTTTTATTACCTAAAATTTACAACAATATATATAAATAACTAATTAATAGCGTTAAAGACTAATAAAAACTGCATTGCAATGCAGTTTTATAGTCATTTGTATTATTTGTTAAATTTTCGCAAATTTGTTGTATTTTTACCAAAAATTAGTAAAAACCGCTGTACAATAGGCTTTTAAAGGATATTTTTAGTAAATTAAAACCTTGATTTAAGTTAAATTTGTAATTTTTTGTATTTTTTTTGCAAAAAAGTGTTGACTTTTCAAAACAGATCATTATAATTCGCACTATCTTTGCAAAAAAGCAGAGAAAAAACGCTAAGATTTATCTTGGTATAAATTAAAATTTAGGAGACTAAAATGAAAAAACAATTATTAATCGCTGCTGTTGCAGCTTCTATGACATCAGCTGCTATGGCTGATATCTCTATTACTGGTGGAGCTTTCATCAAATGGGAAGGTAACGACTCATCTGTTGCTACTACAGCTACTACTACTAACTCTGCTGTTGGTTTTGATATCAACGTAGCTGGTAAAACTGGCGATACTGCAGCTTACGCTCACTTAGATATTGATGATGCTGCGACTACATCAACTGATACTTCACCTGATGGTGGTAAGATTAACGTAGATAAGCTATGGGTTGAGACTAAGATCGGTGACGTTAAAGTTAAAGCTGGTGACTTCTCTTCAGGTACTGGTATGATTGAAGGTATCGATAAAGCTGTTACTGCTTCTAACGCTATTTCACTATCAACAACTGTTGCTGGTATCTCTGTAGGTGTTTCTAAAGATATGGACGGTACTGCTACAACTGACGATAACGCGAAAGTTACTATTTCTGGTGACCTAGCTGGCCATAAATGGCAGATTCAAGAGAAAGCAGATACTTTCACTGATATAGCTGTTACTGGTGCTATCGCTGCTGGTACTGGTTCTGGTTACTATATTGAGCACATCAACCGTGATGCTGCAGATTCAGACTCTACTTTAGTTGCTGCTCACACTTCAATTGGTGGTGTTAAGGTTTCTGTTGCTTCTTTAGACGCTGACGAGTCAGCTGCTAATACTGGTGATCTACGTGTACTAGGTTCATCTCTAGTTGGTGACTACCATACTGCTGCATACACAACTAATGCATCTATGACAGATGTTAAGGCAATTGGTTTTAATACTGATGTTGCTGGTAATAACGTAAACTTAGTATTTATCAATGCTGACACTAACAACTCTGTAGTTGGTGATGATAATGACCTATGGGATATCGTTGTTCAACGTAAATTAGCTTCTGGTGCTACTCTAGATCTTTCTTACGGTGTTGCTGATCAGAATGGTAAGACTTCATCTGATGCTAATGTAGACACAACTAACTATGGTGCGCAAGTTACTGTTAAATTCTAAATCTTATTTAGACTACAGTTAACTTAAACATTAAAGTTTAAGTCATAAAAACCCCCAACTTCGGTTGGGGGTTTTTTTCGCCCACTCTTCGTGCAGGCAAGGCCTACCTCGCCCGTTAAAATTCAGGTACAATTTAAATCATGAGTATTAGAAAAATTCAATTTATAAATGATGAGTACTATCATGTCTTTAATCGGGGCGTTGATAAGCGCATTATCTTTAATACTAAAGAGCAGCAGGCATATTTTCTTAGTCGATTGCGGTTATTGAATACAACAGATAGTCGCAAATATATTACCAATAAGAGAAGCCGATGCAAAGATAAAGAGATTCTTGGCGAGGGTGAGAGTTTGGTGAGTATTGTGGCTTATTGTTTATTGCCTAATCATTTTCATTTATTGCTCAAACAAAATGTTGATAACGGCATTTCACAGTTTATGCAAAGACTGGGCACAGCTTATACAATGTTTTTTAATCAAGAAGAGGATCGATCTGGCAGTTTGTTTCAAGGAAAATTTAAAGCTACACATCTCAGTGGCGGTCTTGCTTTGCCAGTATTGTCTGCTTATGTTAATCTCAACTATGTGCACCATAAAATTAATACCAATAAAAATCTAGTTAAATCTAGTTTGTGTGAATATCTGCCTGATGCAGGCAAGGCCTGCACCAAAGATATTTGCAATCAAGATGAGATTATTAATATTATTAATGAAGTTGGTGGGTTACTTGAATACAAAAAATTTATTAAAAGCGCATCTAAAACTTTTACTGATAATAAAGGAAATACCGTTAATTTAAATGACCTTGAATTTTGAGGCAGGCAAGGCCTGCACCACACTTTTTTTGTTAACAGAATACTTGTGTTTATCCTTTAAAATAACAATTTAATTTAAATTTAGGTAAAAAAATGATTGTTCAATTGACCAATAGATCTTTGTTAAAGCTAAGTGGTACTAATACTCATAGTTTTTTACAAAATATATTATCAAACGATGTTAATGCGATAAAAGATTACGAGGTGCAGTTAAGTGCATATTGTCAGCACCAAGGTAAGATTATTACCTTGTTTTGGGTAATGAGGAAAAATGATGAATTTTATTTATCTTTTCCGAGTGATTTAGCTGATATTGTTGTGCAAAGGCTTAATATGTTTAAGCTGATGTCAGATGTTAATATTGAAGATCTTAGCGATCAGATCATCCAAATCGGCGTGGTTGATCAAGTATTTGAGGGTACATTTACGCTTAATAATCAACAATCTGTTGCCTTTGTTGAGTCTGTTGATGGTATTCAGCTTAGTGATGAGAGCGAGTGGGAGATGGCTTGCATTGATAATAATATTCCCGAAGTTGTTTTATCGACTAGTGAAGTGTTTGTGCCACAAATGCTTAATCTTGATATTGATGAGACAGGGGTTAGTTTTACTAAAGGTTGTTATCCTGGGCAAGAAGTGGTTGCACGCCTACATTACCTTGGTAAGGCTAAGCGTAGGATGTATCAGTTTGAGTGTAGTGAGGAGTTAACTATTGGTGATGAGTTAATTGTAGGTGAGTCAGATTCCAGTAAAGCTTCAGGAGTTGTAGTGCGTAGTGTAAAATTAGGCGCCAAATCACTTTGCTTGGCAACTTTAGAAGTTGAATTTAAAGATAGCGAAGTTCGACTAAACAGTCCCGAAGGACCAATACTTACAAGGATAATTAATGACTAAACTGCTGTTTTTATTGGCATTCTTGCCCATTTCTGTATTTGCCTCATCAGAGATTAATGCACAAGAAGCCCTGGATTTAACTAATCATTGGGTGGGGTACATGGCGCTCGGATTATTTGTGCTAGCTTATGTACTGGTTGTGGTTGAAGAGTTTACTAATTTTAGAAAATCCAAGCCTGTTATTCTAACAGCTGGTGTTATTTGGGGTTTGATTGGCTGGGCGTATACTTCTCATGGGTTGCCGCATTCGGCTGAAGTGGCACTGCGCCATAATATATTGGAATATGCAGAGTTGTTTTTATTCTTATTGGTAGCTATGACATACATAGAGGCTATGCGTGAAAGACAGGTTTTTGAAGCGTTAAAAGTATGGTTGTTAAATAAAGGGTTTACTTTTAGACAGCTGTTTTGGTTAACTGGATTTTTGGCATTTTTTATCTCCCCAATAGCTGATAACCTAACCACAGCCTTGATTATGGGTGCTGTAGTGATGGTGGTTGGTGCTGGAAGCCCGCGTTTTGTTTCTATTGCTTTTGTTAATATTGTGGTAGCGGCTAATGCTGGTGGTGCATTTAGTCCGTTTGGTGATATTACAACGCTAATGGTTTGGCAAAAAGGCATGCTAGAATTTAATGAATTTTTTGCTTTATTTGTACCATCTTTAGTTAATTTTGTAGTGCCGGCAGCTATTATGCACTTTGCTATAAAAAACGAACCTACTGCTAATATGAGAACAGAAGCAAGTATAAAACTTGGTGGACTTGTAATTGTTGGACTATTTATTGCCACTATTGTGACTGCGGTTAGTTTCCATGTGTTTTTACATCTTCCACCGGTAATGGGAATGATGCTTGGACTTAGTTATTTAATGATTGCTGCGTTTTTTATTCATCGCAACGAGTTGTTGTCAGATGATGACGGGTTTGATGTATTTAGAAAAGTTGCTGGTGCGGAGTGGGACACCTTGTTATTCTTCTTTGGCATTATTTTGAGTGTAGGTGGACTTGGTTTTATGGGGTATTTAGCACTAACCTCTGAAGCGATGTATGCCTCTTTAGGTGCGACTTATGCCAATATTTTAGTTGGCGTTCTTTCAGCAATTGTTGATAACATTCCGGTTATGTTTGCTGTTTTAACCATGAATCCTGAAATGTCTCAATCCCAATGGTTATTAGTAACGCTAACAGCGGGTGTTGGTGGTAGTTTGCTTTCAGTTGGATCTGCTGCAGGTGTGGCGCTTATGGGGCAATCAAAGGGGTTGTACACATTTAGTACGCATCTGAAATGGATGCCAATTATTGCACTGGGCTATGCAGCAAGTGTTTTAACCCATATGTGGATAAGTGGTATTTCATTTGCATAATATCTTATTAATCGACATTGGTAACACGTCTATTAAATGGCGTTTTAATGATAATAACAATCATGCTTTAATCTCAGATTTTGATGTTGAATTATTGCCAAAAGCTGACAAAATTTTTGTTAGCTGTGTGGGTGATGAGTCCATTTTAGACTCTTTAAACAATGTAGTTTTTGTCAGGTCTCAAGCAACATTTGATGCTTTTCAGTCTGCTTATAAGGATTCAAAATCTCTTGGTATTGATAGGTTTTTGGCAATAATCGCTGCACAAGAAAAATATCCAAAGCAAGATCTTCTTGTAATTGATGCAGGTAGCGCACTTACTTTTGATGTTGTTTTGGCGGACGGTACTCATAAAGGTGGGCTGATAATGCCCGGACTTAAAACACTACAAACTAGTTTTAATAAATTCTCAGACATGAGCGGCAATACAAAACTTGTGCAACTTGCTAATAACACTCAAGATGCTTGGTTATCAGGCACTATACAAATGTTTATATCTAGTATTAATAGCCAAATCGATCAGTTTGTTGAGAGCTTTTCAGATTTAAGAATTATTCTTACTGGGGGTGATGCTAAATTTGCATCACTTTATATAAAACACCCATTAAATTTGGAGAAAGATTTAGTCCTTGATGGTTTGTCTATATATGCGCAAACACTTGAAGAATAAGGCATTTTTAAAAGGTATAATTCATCTTATTCTAATTTAATATCGTATTTATGCAAGACAATCGAGTTTTATCTGGCATGCGTCCAACTGGACAGCTACATTTAGGTCATTATCATGGGGTTTTAAAAAATTGGCTTGATCTGCAAAATGAATACGATTCATATTTTTTTGTAGCTGATTGGCATGCGTTTACTACGCATTATTCAGATAAGATTGATCTAGAATCTAATGTATATGAGATGGTGATTGACTGGCTAGCGTCAGGTATTAATCCAAATACATCAACTATCTTTGTTCAATCAAAAGTGCCGGAGCATGCAGAACTACACCTTTTATTATCTATGACCACACCACTTTCATGGCTTGAAAGGGTGCCGTCTTATAAGGATCAGCAGCTTAAATTAAAAACTAAAGATTTGGGTACGTATGGATTTTTAGGTTATCCACTTCTGCAAAGTGCTGATATCCTTATTTATAAAGCCGGACTTGTGCCTGTAGGCGAAGATCAGGTAGCACATGTAGAGCTTACTCGTGAAGTTGCAAGGCGCTTTAATTATATTTATGGTCGTGAAGCTGATTTTGAAGAAAAAGCTGAAGCTGCGATTGTAAAAATGGGCAAAAAACAAGCCAAACTTTACCGTTCACTTAGAAAAGCTTACCAAGAGAGAGGTGATGATGAAGCACTTGTTAAAGCTCAGGCTTTAATTAAAGATCAACAAAATATTACTATGAGCGATAAAGAAAGGCTTTCTGGTTATATTGAAGGTGTAGGTAAAATTATCTTGCCTGAGCCAGAGTCACTACTTACTAAAGCTTCCAAAATGCCAGGTCTTGATGGGCAGAAAATGAGTAAATCATATGGCAATACAATTTCTCTTCGAGATTCTTCTGAAGAGATTGAGCAAAAGATCAAACGCATGCCAACTGATCCTGCAAGGGTTAAGCTAACAGATGCAGGCGACCCTAAAAAATGCCCTGTATGGCAATTGCATGAAGTTTATTCAGATGAGGATACATGTAGTTGGGTGGTTGATGGTTGTACAAATGCAAAGATGGGATGTGTAGCTTGTAAGCAACCAGTTATTGATGCTATGCAACAAGAACTAGGTCCAATGCAAGAGAGAATAGCAATTTATCAAAAAGACCCAGATCTTATTAAGCAAATAATTCATGATGGGTCAAACAAAGCTCGTGATGTTGCCAAAGAGACTATGGCTGAGGTACGCGAAGCTATGGGGATAGTATACTAAAGCCCATAAAATGATAAAAATTAAACAAAATCTCTTATCAATAGTTTCACCTATTAATTGCAAAATTTTATTTAATTTTGTTTCTATTTTCTGAACTTTTTAGGGTTTAGTATTTATGTCAGAAAGACTACAAAAATTAATAGCTAATGCGGGTTATGGCTCTCGTCGTAGTGCAGAAAAGTTAATATCTGCAGGTAGGGTAGATCTAAATAATAAAACAGCAAAACTTGGTGATAAAGCCGATATTGATGATAATGTTAAGATCGACGGCAGTAGAATTGATCTTGGTCGTTTTCAAGAAGACGAAACCAAAGTAGTTATGCTTAATAAGCAAGCTGGTTACGTATGCTCAAAAAGTGATGACAAAGGTCGAAAAAGTGTATTTGATCTTTTACCAAAAGATTCACGTTGGATAATGGTGGGACGCCTTGATATTAATACATCAGGTTTATTGCTGTTTACCAATAATGGCGAGTTAGCAAACAAACTTATGCACCCTTCATCGCAAATTGATAGAGAGTATTCGGTAAGGGTTTTGGGTGATGTTAGCGCAGATGATATGCAAAAATTAACCAAAGGTGTAGAGTTAGAAGACGGGTTTGCAAAGTTTAATCGTATTGTCCAAGGTGGCGGAACTGGCGCAAACAAATGGTACAAAGTTGTCTTAAAAGAAGGTAGAAAACGCGAAGTAAGACGCCTATGGGAAGCAGTAGGGTTTAAGGTATCACGTCTTATTCGTATTCGTTATGGAGAGATACGTCTACCTGAAAATCTAAAAGCCAATAAATTGCAAAATCTTAAGCCTGGTCAGGTGAGTTTGTTGAAAAAATCAGTAAATTTGTAATTTTTTTTAAAAAAATTAACACAAATCAATTAAAACCATAATTTTCTTGTTAGAATACTAACATTATTAATTAAACAACAAGAGGACAACAATATGGAAATGAACGAATTAAATACTGACCCAGTTTTTTACATGAGTCTATTAATGGTAGCTCTTGCTATCGTTGTATTTATTGGTTACGCTTTAGCTAGAAAATTTAAGAGCTAAAACCCCATATCACAATATGCCGATTAATGAACTAAATGCCGATACGGTATTTTGGGGTGGTATATTTTTTATTTTATCTTCTATAGCTGTAGGGATATTAATTAGACTGTATTTTGCTAAACAGCGCTAATTGCTTTTGTTTTTGTCTGTTTTATCTTTTTCAAAAACTTAAAGCATAAAGTATAATTGCGCATTTAGTTATAACACCTTTTAAGCTTAAATGTCTGATTACAAATCAACCTTAAATCTACCTGCAACTAAGTTTGCCATGAAGGCAAATCTCGCTGGTCGTGAGCCGAATTTTTTAAAACAGTGGCAAGAAGACAATCTTTATCAAAAGATTCGTGAAAAAAATCAAGGTAAGCCAAAATTCACATTGCACGATGGACCCCCATATGCAAATGGCGATATTCATATTGGTCATGCGGTAAATAAGGTTTTAAAAGATATTATTATTAAATCAAAATCTTTATCGGGTTTTGATGCTCCATATGTTCCAGGTTGGGATTGTCATGGACTGCCAATCGAGTTAAATGTTGAAAAGAAAAAAGGCAAGGTTGGGGTAAAAATTGATGCAGATAGCTTTAGAAAAGAGTGTAGAAAGTATGCTGATACTCAGGTTGCAAAACAAAAGACTGATTTTCAGCGCTTGGGAATTTTTGGAGATTGGGACAATCCTTATTTAACTAAAGATTTTAAATACGAAGCTGATATTGTACGCGCTTTAGGTAAGATTGTAGAAAATGGTCATATTGCCAAAGGCTATAAGCCAGTACATTGGTGTACTGAGTGTGGATCAGCATTGGCTGAGGCTGAGGTTGAGTATAAAGATAAAGAATCTCAGGCAATTGATGTTAAGTTTACAATTGTTAATGATGAGATTTTCTCGGTTGATAAAAATGTATCAGTAGTTATCTGGACTACAACACCATGGACATTGCCAGCAAATGAGGCAGTAGCACTACATCCAGATTTAAATTATGTTCTAGTTGATATTGGTGATGAATATCTACTTTTAGCTCAAGATTTGGCAGAAAATGCGATTGGACGTTACGGTATTGAAAATTCTACAACTTTAAATAATACTTTTTCAGGCTCTGAGCTTGAAGGATTAAAGGCCAAACATCCGTTTTACGATAAACATGTACCAATAATTCTTGGTGATCATGTAACTTTAGATGCTGGTACTGGTGCGGTTCATACTGCTCCTGCACATGGACAAGAAGACTTTGCAGTAGGCCTTAAGTATGACTTGCCTGTTGATTGTCCGGTGGATGGTAGAGGTGTATTTTTTGAAGATACTGAGCTTTTAGGCGGGCAATTTATTTTCAAAGCTAATGCCAGTGTTATTGAAATTTTAAAAGATACTAACACTTTGTTAAAGCATGAATCTTTAGAGCATTCATATCCACATTGTTGGCGTCATAAAACTCCGGTTATCTTTAGAGCAACTCCGCAGTGGTTTGTATCAATGGAGCAAAACTCTCTTAGAGATAATGTAAATCAAGAAATTAAAGCTGTTGAATGGATCCCTGATTGGGGGCAAAAGCGTATTGAGCTAATGGTAGAAAATCGCCCTGATTGGTGTATATCACGTCAAAGATTTTGGGGTGTGCCTATTACTATCTTTACCCATAAACAAACTGGAGATATGCATCCAAATACCAAAAAGTTGTTTGATGTTGTATCAAGTAAGATCGAAGATGGTGGTATTGAGGCTTGGTTTAACTTAGATGTAAGTGATGTATTAGGTGATGAAGCAGATGATTATGAAAAAACTACCGATACATTAGATGTTTGGTTTGATTCTGGTGTTTCGCATTACGCAGTATTAAAAGCTCGTGAAGAGTTATCAGATGTGGCAGATCTTTATCTTGAAGGTTCAGATCAGCATCGCGGCTGGTTCCAGTCATCAATTATTTCTTCTTGTGCAGTAAATGGCAATGCTCCGTATAAACAAGTTTTAACTCATGGGTTTACGGTTGATCAAAATGGTCATAAGATGAGTAAATCCCTTGGCAATGTTATCCCACCACAAAAAGTTGTTAATTCTTTAGGTGCAGATATTCTACGTTTGTGGATTGCATCAACTGACTACACTGGAGAGATGACAGTTTCAGACGAAATCTTAAAACGTAGTGCTGATTCTTATCGTCGTATTCGCAATACTATACGTTTTATGTTGGCAAATACTGCAGGATTTAATCCAAATGAACATATGCTTGCAAATGACGATCTTTTAGATCTTGATAAGTGGATTGTTGCCAAAACAGCAGACTTACAAGAGCAAGTAATTAATAGTTATGACAAATATAACTTCCATAATGCAATGCAGTTAATTCTTAATTTCTGTACTAATGATCTTGGTGGGTTCTATCTTGATATTATTAAGGATCGTCAATATACAACCCAGGAAGATTCACGTGCTAGACGCAGTGCACAAACTGCTTTATATCATCTAACAGAAGCTATGGTTAGATGGCTCTCTCCAGTGCTTTCTTATACTGCAGAAGAGATTTGGCAAAATATGCCAGTTGTAAAAGATGAAAGTGTATTTTTATCTGAATGGTATAGTGGTCTTAATTCAGGATATCAAAACTCATCAATCGAGGTAGCTAGAGATATTACTCCGCATATTCGCAAGCAAATGGAGCAGATGCGTGCGGATAAAATAATTGGCTCTTCACTTGATGCTGAGGTTGATATATATTGTAGTGATAGTATTTATTCTGAATTATCAAAACTTGGAGACGAGCTAAGATTTGTATTTATTACATCTTATGCACGTATTCACCCTATAAGTGAAAAACCTGATGATACAGTTGAAGTATCTAGTGATGTTTGTATAAAAGTAGTTAAAAGTAAGCATGAAAAATGCGTTCGTTGTTGGCATCATAGAGAGGATGTTGGTACAAATAGCAAACACCCAGAACTATGTGGACGCTGTGTAGAAAATGTTTCTGGTAATGGTGAAAATAGAGATTACGCTTAATGAGAATACTAAATTTAGATCTTGGTGAAAAATCATATCCAATATATATTGGACAGGATCTTCTTACCCATTCTGAATTATTAAGCAAACATATTAGTGGCAAGCAGGTGATGATTGTTACTAACACCACTGTTGCACCACTTTATCTAGAAAAAGTTAAAAATTTATTAATTGATTTCCAAGTGAAAGAGGTAATTCTTCCCGACGGTGAAGAGTATAAAACCCTAGATACAGTAAATGATATTTTTACTGCTCTGCTTGAAGCAAGATTTGATCGCACTTGTACATTAATTGCTCTTGGTGGCGGTGTAGTAGGTGATATGACTGGATATGCTGCTGCTAGTTATCAGCGCGGAGTAAATTTTATTCAAATTCCAACAACACTACTTTCTCAGGTTGATTCATCAGTAGGTGGCAAAACCGGCGTTAATCACAAACTAGGTAAAAATATGATAGGTGCTTTCTATCAGCCTAAGTGTGTGGTTATCGATATGGACACACTGGATACTTTAGATGATAGGCAATATTCTGCAGGAATGGCAGAAGTTATTAAATATGGATTACTTGGTAATAAAGAATTCTTAAATTATCTTACTATAAACATTGACAGCCTTATGGCAAGAGACAAATCATTAATGATTGATGCGGTGTTTACTTCGTGCGAAGATAAAGCTAGAATAGTTGCTCAAGATGAACTTGAAGCTGGAAAGCGAGCACTATTAAATTTGGGCCATACATTTGGACATGCGATTGAAAATTCGCTTGGATATGGTGTTTACCTGCATGGTGAAGCGGTTGCTGTAGGTATGTATATGGCAGCAAAGCTATCAAATCTTGAAGGCAATATTAGTGAAAATGATGTTGTTCAGGTTAGATCTTTATTAGAGAAAGCTAATTTACCAATTAGTATTTATGGTAAAATGGCACACTCTGATTTTATATCAGCCATGAGTGTTGATAAAAAGGTGATTGACGGTAATATCCGTTTAGTTTTGCTAAAAGCATTGGGAGATGCCTTTATTAGTGATGATTACAATCAAGAATTACTTGATCAGATTGTTGGCGAGTTTTGCCAATAGCTTTATCATTATAAAAAGGACTAAACTATGACATTCAAAGAACAGAAAAGCGCCATAGATCATCAAAATGAATCTCCAACAATTGAATGTTTGGAGAATTTAGTTGAAAAGATGGAGCAACAAACGAGCTCAAAGTTTGAGCGTATGTTTTTGCCAGCACTAGCAATCTTTAGTGCTATTATCATCGGCTTCTTTATTGTTATTTACTCTATTACTCAAGACATGACTCGTCTTGCAAACGCCATGGACCCAAATATGGGTGAGAACATGGGCTCAATGACAAAAAGTATTAATTCACTTTCAAATAACGTGAATAAAATGACTACCACAGTTCTGCATATTCAAAAGAATCTAGATATGGTTAATGACAACATGGTTATCATTGCTGGAAAGCTTGATAATCTAGATAATATCTCAGCTGATCTTACTCACGTTAGTGCAAAAATGGATGCACTAGAACCAATGTTAATCAACATGGAAGAGATGAACAAAAACATGACTACTATGCAGGATTCTATGACTTGGATGCAGAGAGATTTAACTATTTTGCGTGCGTCATTCTACAAGCCGCTTAGTGTTTTTAACAAAATGCCTCTTCCATAATTTATGTCATTAAACAAAGAGCACCTTGGTCAAATTGCTTATTTGGCTCGTTTATCGGTAAGCGATGAACAAATTGAAAACAACTCAAAAGATTTAAATAATATTCTAAATTTAGTAGATCAACTATCTGAGGTTGATACTAATAATATTGAGCCAATGGCTCACCCTCTACATATGTCTCAAAGATTGCGAGAAGATATTGTTACCGAGGTTGATAATTCAGACGCCTATCAAGCAGTAGCACCAAAAACAGGTAATAAGCACTATTTAGTTCCAACAGTTATTGAATGAGACCTTTGTATAAATATGAATAATCATCAAAACACCATCTCCTACCAACTTGAGTATTTTATTAAAATCTGTCGAAGCCCTGCTGGGACTGACTTTAATAAAATACCCAATTCGGCAAAATCTATCATTTTGCTAATCACCCATATTTATGCAAGGTCTATGAATAATGCATAATCAGACAATTTCCCAATTAGCTCAATCCTTAAGAGCTAAAGAATTTTCAGCAGTTGAGTTAACTAAGTACTACTTAGAGCGTATTAACAATTCAGACTTAAATGCTTTTATTAGTGTTACAGACGAACTTGCGCTTAATCAAGCTCAAGTGGCAGATGACAAAATAGCAAAAGGCGATAGTAACCTTCTAACTGGCATACCTTATGCGCATAAGGATGTATTTTGTACTAATGGAGTAAAAACCTCAGCTGGCTCTAAAATGCTAGATAATTTTATCTCTCCATATGACGCTACAGTATCAGAAAAACTAAATGCTAATAATTTGGTAATGCTTGGCAAAGCCAACATGGATGAGTTTGCTATGGGTTCTTCAAACGAAAACTCATATTATGGAGTGGTTAAAAACCCATGGGATAAAAATAAAATTCCAGGCGGTTCATCAGGTGGTTCAGCTGCTGCAGTTGCTGGCGGTTTAAGTGTTTTTGCAACTGGTACAGATACTGGTGGCTCTATACGTCAGCCATCAAGTCTTTGCGGTATTACTGGTCTTAAGCCAACATATGGTCGAATTTCTCGCTTTGGTATGATCGCTTATGCGTCAAGCCTTGATCAAGCAGGACCTATAACCAAAACAGCAGAAGACGCAGCAATTGTATTAAATGCTATGGCAGGATTTGATGAAAGAGATTCTACATCTGCCGAACAAAACGTGTCTGATTACACTGCAAATTTAGATGATTCAATTAAGGGCTTAACTATAGGCTTGCCTAAAGAGTTTTTCTCCGATGGTTTAGATAGTGAAGTAGAAGTGCAAATAATGGCTGCAATTAAAGAATTTGAAGCTATGGGCGCCAAAGTTAAGGAGATATCTTTACCTAATTCTAAATACGCTATTCCAACTTACTATATTGTTGCTCCATGTGAATGTTCGTCAAATTTATCAAGAATGGACGGTGTGCGTTTTGGACATAGGTGTGAGGATCCAAAAGATTTAGAAGATCTATATTTAAGATCACGTTCTGAAGGTTTTGGCGATGAGGTAAAGCGCAGAATTATGATAGGTGCTTATGCATTATCTGCAGGATATTATGATGCATACTATTTAAAAGCACAAAAGACTCGACACTTAATTACTGATGATTTTAAATCTGCATTTAAAGATGTTGATGTGATTATGGGTCCTGTATCGCCTACTACTGCTTGGGATCTAGGCTCTATTAAAGATCCAGTATCAATGTATCTTGCAGATATTTACACACTTTCTGCCAATCTGGCTGGCCTACCTGGTATGTCTATTCCTGCAGGATTTGCACAAAATATGCCAGTAGGATTACAACTAATTGGTAATTATTGGTCAGAGTCAAAACTGCTTAATATTGCCCATAAGTTTCAACAGCAAACTAATTGGCATGAAAAATCACCTGAGGAGAATAACTAATGCAGTGGGAAGTAGTTATTGGTCTGGAGATTCATGCGCAACTTAATACTAAAAGTAAGATATTTTCTAGCGCATCAACAGCATTTGGTGCCGAGCCAAATTCACAAGCTTGTGCAGTTGATTTAGGCTTGCCAGGAGTTTTGCCAGTTGTTAATAAACAAGCTGTTAATAAAGCTATTCGTTTTGGTCTAGCGGTAAATGCACATATTAATCAGCGCAATGTTTTTGATCGTAAAAACTACTTTTATCCTGATTTGCCTAAAGGTTATCAAATATCCCAACTTGAATGGCCAATTGTTGGTGAAGGGGAGATTGATATTGTAGTAGGCGAAGAAACCAAAACTATTGGTGTAACCAGGGCACACCTTGAAGAGGATGCTGGAAAGTCAGTACATGATATGTATGATGATTACACTGCGGTAGATCTTAATCGTGCTGGAACCCCGCTATTGGAGATTGTTTCTGAACCGGATATGCGTAGTGCTAAAGAAGCTGTTGCATATGCTAAGAAAATTCACGCTTTGGTGCAATATATTGATATTTGTGATGGCAACATGCAAGAGGGTTCATTTAGATGTGATGCTAATGTTTCAATTCGTCCAAAAGGTCAAGAAGAATTTGGAACTCGTGCAGAATTAAAAAATATTAATTCATTTAAGTTTTTAGAGCGTGCAATTAATTTAGAAGTTGAGCGTCAGCAAGATGTAATTGAAGATGGTGGTAAAGTTGTACAAGAGACACGCTTGTATGATGCTGTTAAAAATGAAACCAGATCTATGCGCTCTAAAGAAGAGGCTAATGATTATCGTTATTTTCCAGATCCAGACTTACTTCCAGTTGAAATACCTGATGAGCTTTTAGTGCAAATTAAACAAGATCTACCTGAATTGCCGCAAGAGAAAAAACAACGTTTTGTGGATGATTTAGGTTTAAGCGAATATGATGCAGATATCCTAACTTCGCAAAAGACTTTGGCTGATTATTTTGAGGCAATGCTTGAAGATAATAATAATGCTAAGTTATGTGCAAACTGGGTTATGGGAGAATTGTCAGCTGCACTTAATCGAGAGCAAATCGAAATTTATAATTCACCAATTTCAGCGCAAAATCTATCACAATTGGTACTTAGAATTAGCGATGATACAATTTCAGGCAAGATTGCTAAAGATGTATTTAAAGCCATGTGGGATGGTGAAGGCAGTGCAGATGAGATTATTGATTCCAAAGGTCTTAAACAAATGACAGACACTGGTGAAATTGAAGCAATTGTTGATGAGATTATTGCTAATAATCAAGCACAAGTGGAGCAATTTAAATCAGGCAATGAAAAGATTTTAGGGTTTTTTGTTGGTCAGGCTATGAAGGCTACTGGTGGCAAGGCTAATCCGAAAATAATTAACGAGTTATTGCGCTCAAAGCTTAGCTAAGGTCTCTTATAGGTACTCTTAAGCCAACAGGCTGTATATAAGATCTACAATATTTAATCCAGATATTGAACTAAGAAGTATAAGTATTTCTGAAACTATTGGCCAAATAACAAGTTTGAACACACCAATATATAAAAGACCAATCAAAATAAACAAACCGTATGGCTCTAATTGGTCGTATTGGTAAGATAGTTTATTTGGCAATATTGAGCTAACTACACGACCACCATCAAGTGGAGGTATTGGCAAAAGATTAAATACCGCAAGTAAAATATTTACAAATATTCCAGCACCGCCCATAAGTACTAGTGCAGGAATATCTAAGTTGTTCGCAACTGCTACAATAATTAACCAAATAATTGCCATTATAAAATTAACTCCTGGTCCGGCAATAGCTACCCAAAACATATCGGATTTAGGGTTTCTAAGTGCATTTTGATTAACTGGAACTGGCTTGGCCCAGCCAAATATAAACCCAGCAGAAATAATATATAGCAAAGCTGGAACCGCTATGGTGCCGATAGGGTCAATATGTTTAATTGGATTGAGAGTAAGTCTCCCCATCATTTTTGCAGAGCCATCGCCAAGTTTGTTGGCCATCCATCCATGTGCTACTTCGTGCACGGTTATGGCAAATAGTATAGGTATTGCCCAAATTAAAATAGTTAAAATATCGCTCATTAGGTAAAATCACAAAAGTTATACGTTAATTATACAAAAGCTTTTTGCAATGAAAACAACTGATCTACTAATACCAACTCAAAAAGAAGCACCAAATGATGCACAAATTATCTCGCATCAACTTATGATTCGTGCAGGCCTTATATCTAAACTAGCATCAGGACTTTATTCTTACTTGCCAATAGGTCTACGTATTGTGCAAAAGGTAGAGAAGATTATTCGTGAAGAGATGAATAAATCTGGAGCACAAGAGGTGCTTATGCCAGTTGCTCAGCCTGCTGAGCTATGGCAAGAATCAGGTAGATGGGAGTTTTATGGTCCTGAGCTTCTACGCTTTAAAGATAGGCACGATAGGGATTTTTGTCTAGGTCCAACTCATGAAGAGGTAATTACTAATTTGGCTAGCCAATATTTGCGTAGTTATAAACAATTGCCGATGAATTTTTATCAAATTCAAACCAAGTTCCGTGATGAGATTCGCCCAAGATTTGGGGTGATGCGTTCTCGTGAATTTATTATGAAAGATGCGTATTCTTTCCATATTGATCAAGATTCATTGCAGGAAACTTATGATGTTATGCATAAAACATACTGCAATATTTTTGATCGACTAAATCTTGACTACCGTCCAGTTCTTGCCGATAGTGGAGCAATTGGTGGAGATTCGTCACATGAGTTTCATGTATTAGCTGATAGCGGGGAAGATGCAATTTGTTTTTCTGATGGGTCAGATTATGCGGCAAATATTGAAAAAGTAGCTTTTGCAAAGATGGGTAAGACTTGCACCCCAAGTAAAACTGAAGAAAAAGTATTAACTAAAAAAATTACTAGTATTGAGGATGTGGCTACATTCTTAGATGTAGAGCAATCAGAATGCGTAAAAACACTAATTATCAAAACCAGTGACGACTTTAAAGCTTTGTCACTGCGTGGTGATCATGATTTGAATGAAGTTAAAGTGCAAAATATGTTTGGTGATTTTGACTTTGCTATAGATGATGAGATTAAAGAGTTAAATCTTAAAAAAGGTTTTATTGGCATTAATGATCTAGGTATTGATTTAATCGTTGATTATTCGGCAAGCATTATGTGTGATTTTGTTTGTGGTGCTAATGAGTGGGATCATCATTTGATAGGGGCTAATTGGAGCAATGTTGAATTTAGTGAAGCTGATATTCGTAATGCTGTAGAAGGAGATACTTCTCCTGATGGCAAGGGAAATTTAGTTATTAAGCGTGGAATTGAGGTTGGTCATATTTTCCAACTTGGTGATAAATACTCAAAAGCTATGAATGCTAATGTAATTGGCGAATCTGGCAAAGCAGTAACAACTACAATGGGATGTTATGGAATTGGTGTAACACGTGTGGTAGCTGCGGCAATTGAGCAAAATCATGACGATAGAGGAATTATATTCCCAGAGTCAATTGCACCGTTTCAATTGGTTATTGTACCAATCAACTACAACAAATCTACCAGAGTAAAAGACTTGGCTGATGATCTTTACAATAAGTGTTTAGATGCCGGTATTGAAGTGTTGCTTGATAATCGTAAAGAGCGTGCAGGTATTATGTTTGCAGACTCTGAGCTGTTAGGCATTCCGCATCGTATGGTAATAAGCGACACTCATGCTGACAATGGTAATGTTGAGTACAAATCTAGAAGTGTTAGTGACAAAATTGAAGTTAAGTTTGATGATGCGCTAGAGTTTATTCAAAACAAGTTAGCTTAGTGATATTTCTACAATACATTATTCCTCAGCATTGGCTTTCAAAGTTAATGTATCGCATAACTCGTATTGAAAATAATATTTTTAAAAACAACTTTACTCGCTGGTTTGTAAAGCAGTATCAGGTAAATTTAGCTGAAGCAAAACGTGAAAATATCCAAGACTATAAACACTTTAATGATTTTTTTACCCGCTCTTTAAAACCAAATGCTAGAGAAATTGGAGTTAGTGATATTATCTGCCCGGTTGATGGGTCTGTTTCGCAATTAGGTAATATTAATAATTCGAGCATTATTCAAGCTAAAGGTAAGAGCTATAGTGTTAAAACATTACTGGCAGGAGATAAAAACTCCCAATTATTTGATAGTGGATATTTTGCTACAATTTACTTATCGCCAAGTAACTATCATAGAATACACACGCCATTTTCAGGAAAGTTGTTATCTATGGACTACATCCCTGGAGATTTATTTTCTGTAAATCAAAACACAGTAAATAGTGTTAATAATTTATTTGCTCGCAATGAAAGAGTAGTTTGTTATTTTGCAACTGAGTTCGGCACTTGCGCATTTATTCTAGTTGGTGCAATATTTGTTGGCTCTATGCAAACTGTGTGGCATGGTCAAATTAACCCGCCATATAAAAAACAAGTTCAACATTTTGATTACCAAGATAAAGATATATTTCTCAACAAAGGTGATGAAATGGGTAGATTTAATATGGGCTCAACCATTATTATGCTTATGCCGAATAAGGATAATAACTTTAACCTTTCCTCTGGACAAAAGGTTAAGATGGGTCAAAACTTAATTTGAGACCTTTGCATAAATATGAATAATCATCAAAACACCATCTCCTACCAACTTAAGTATTTTATTAAAATCTGCCGAAGCCCTGCTGGGACTGACTTTAATAAAATACCCAATTTAGCAAAATCTATCATTTTGCTAATCACCCATATTTATGCAAAGGTCTCAATTTAAGAGTCTAATTTAGTTAGTTTTACTAACTTTATAGCCTTGTCCGATATTTGCATAATCTCAATTAAAATATTATCTATTTTCAGGCTAATATCGCGTTTTGGAATGGTCTGAAGTTCTTCAAGTATTAAACCGTTAAGGGTTTTTGCTTTGGTTACAGAAAGATTTACTTTTAGTATTGAGTTTATTTCACGAATACTAATACGCGGATCAACCAAATAGTTTCCATCTTTTTGTTTTGAAATCTCAGCAATACTTTCACTTTGATTGGAGGTAAACTGACCAACAATCTCTTCTAGAATATCTTCTAAAACAATCATTCCACGAACCTCTCCATACTCATCAACCACCAAACCTAGACGACGCTTATCTTTTTGAAAGTGGTCTAGTTGATTGGCAAGAGATGTGCCTTCGGGAACAAAATAAGGTTTGCGAATTAGTTTATGCACTTCTTCAATACTAAATTCACCTTTAGCATAAAGGTTAACAATATCGCGCATATGAATAACACCGGTTATATTGTCAGCCTGATCCTCATAAGTTAGTAGTCGAGTATGTTGGATGCGCTTGAATTGATCTAAAAGTGCATCATTATTATTGATATCAACACTAATTAACTCGTGTCTTGGAATCATAATATCTTCAACTTTTACTTTTTCAAGGTCAATGATATTAAGCAGCATTTTTTGATAATTTGAAGCAATAATAGGCTTTGCTTCATTTACCACCATTTTTAACTCTTCAGAGCTAATCTCGCCATCTGTACTTTTGCTATTTACCCCAAGTATTTTTAATATAACTTCACTTAGTTTTGATATAACCCAAACAAAAGGTTTAAATAGTTGTATTAAAGCCTGAATGATGCCGGATGCTGGAAGGGCAATTTTTTCTGGATTTTTTGCAGCAAAGGTTTTAGGTGTAGTCTCGGCAAAAATTAATATCACAAAAGTAAGGATAATAGAGGCATACACAACTGAACCTTCGCCCCAAAGCTTAATAGCTAAAATTGTTGCAATTGATGATGCAAAGATATTAACAAAATTATTTCCAAGTAGGATGGTTCCTATTAGATGATCAAGATCATTTAATAGTTTTTCTGTGCGTTTAGCACTTTTGTTATCTTTACTTAAAGCCTTGAGGCGATAGCGATTAATCGCCATCATTGAGGTTTCAGAGCTAGAGAAAAATGCAGAGGCTAGTATTAATCCAAATAGAATAATACTAAGCCAAAAAGTTGAAAGTGATTCCAATCAGGTTTTAATTGATAATTAAATTATCTTTAAGTTTAATTTAAATGTTTAAAAGCATCAAGTCCTGGGTATATTGCCTTGTCGCCTAATTCTTCTTCAATACGCAGAAGTCTGTTGTATTTTGCTAATCTATCAGATCTAGAAAGCGATCCAGTTTTAATCTGTCCACAGCCAGTAGCCACGGCTAAATCAGCAATAGTTGTATCTTCAGTTTCGCCAGATCTGTGTGACATAACAGATGTGTAATTAGCCTTATCAGCCATATTCATTGCTGCAAATGTTTCTGTTAGCGTACCAATTTGGTTAACTTTAATAAGAATAGAATTGGCTATATTTTTTTCAATACCTTGAGATAGTATTTTGCTGTTAGTAACGTACAAGTCATCACCAACCAACTGTACTTTATCGCCAAGTTTTTTAGTTAACAAGTCCCAACCATCCCAATCATTTTCATCCATACCGTCTTCGATAGAGATAATAGGGTAGTTTTCAACCCAGTTTGCCAAGTAATCAGCAAATTTTTCTGAGCTTAAAGATTTGTTTTCTGAGGTTAGGTTGTATGTGCCATTCTCATAAAACTCAGAACTAGCAGCATCAATGCCAATATATATATCTTTACCTGGCGTGTAACCAGCATTTTCAATTGCAGTAATAATTACTTTAAGCGCATCTTCATTTGATGCAAGATCAGGTGCGAAACCGCCTTCATCACCAACTGCAGTATTCATACCTTGAGCCTCAAGTACAGCTTTTAAATGATGAAAAACCTCAGCACCATATCTTAATGCTTCTTTAAAACTAGGAGCGCCGGCAGGAATAATCATAAATTCTTGTAGATCAACACTATTGTTAGCATGCTCACCACCATTGATAATATTCATCATTGGTACTGGTAGTTTGTGGTCATCTCCTTGATCTAGAGAGTCGTATAAAGGCTTGTGTTGACGATTTGCATTAGCATGAGCACATGCAAGTGATACTGCTAGTATCGCATTAGCACCAAGTTTAGATTTAGTTTCAGTGCCGTCAAGATCGATCATGGCTTGATCAATCTTAGATTGATTTTCAATTTCAAATCCAAGTAATGTTTCGTTAATATCATTGTTAATAAAATTAACAGCAGTTAAAACACCTTTGCCTAGATATCTTGATTTGTCACCATCGCGCAATTCTAACGCTTCACGCTCACCTGTTGAGGCACCAGATGGAACCATAGCACTTCCAATCGTGCCATCATCAAGTACAACATCTGCCTCGATAGTTGGGTTACCTCTAGAATCAAGAACTTCTCTTGCTTTAATCTGTTGAATTTTCAATTTACAATCCTTTGTGTTTATTCAAAAAATGACTTCATTTTACCAAAGAAGGAGTCAGACTCAGGGTGATGTTTCTTGCCACAAGACTCAGAAAACTCTTCTAATAACTCCTTTTGTTTTTTACTAAGATTAACTGGAGTTTCAACTTTAACCTGACACATTAGATCACCGGTTCCGCCATGACGAATAGCCTTAATACCTTTTCCTCTTAGTCTAAACATTTTTCCAGTTTGTGTGCCAGCTGGAACTTTAATTTTTAACTTGCCATCAAGTGTTGGAACCTCAATTGAGCCACCAAGTGCGGCAGTAGCAATATCAATTGGCACTTCACAATATAGATCGTTGCCTTCACGATGGAATATCTCATGCTGTTTGACATGAACCTCAACGTATAAATCCCCACTTTGTCCACCACGTACTCCAGCTTCGCCTTCGCCACTTAAGCGAATTCTATTTCCAGTATCAACACCTGCTGGAATCTTAACCGATAGAGTTTTTTGCTTGCGTACCACGCCTTGACCACGACAAGTAGTACATGGAGTTTCAATTTTTTGACCGGTGCCAGAACATTGAGGACAAGGTCTTTGTACGGCAAAAAATCCTTGTTGCATTTGCACTTGCCCCGAACCACCACACGACGTGCAAGTTTTAACACTAGTTCCTGGCTTAGCGCCAGATCCAGAGCAGGTATCGCAAGTTTCATTTTTTGGTACACGAATCTTAACTGTTGCGCCTTCTGCAGCTTGCTTAAGATCAATCTCTAAGTCGTACTTAAGGTCTGATCCGCGGTTATCTGGTTGCGCTTGTCCACCGCCAAATATATCGCCAAATATATCGCCAAAACCACCGCCACCAAATGGACTACCACCACCGAATGGATTGCCTCCACCTGCAGCTCCTTCTACCCCAGCATGACCAAATTGATCGTAGGCTTGACGCTTTTGCTCGTCTGATAATATTGAGTAAGCCTCTTGAATTTCTTTAAATTTTTCTTCAGCTGCTTCTTTGTTGTCAGCATTTCTATCAGGATGGTGTTTCATGGCTAAGCGTTTGTAAGCTTTTTTTATTTGCTTATCATCAGCGTTTTTTTCAACACCTAATACTTCGTAATAATCTCTTTTTGACATGTTTGCCTTGTATAAAAGTTAAAAAACCCTCTTCAAATATAAATCTGAAGAAGGTAATTTGTGATTGATTTATTAATGATTATTTATCGTCTTTAACTTCTTCAAAGTCTGCATCTACAACATCATCACCTGCATCTGTAGCACCAGAAGCATCAGCTGCGCCATCAGTAGAAGCTTTAGCTTGTGCCTTTTGTGCTAAAGGTTGAGCTTTCTCACTTAAGTTTTGTACTTTAGTGTCAATTGCTTCTTTGTCATCACCTTTAACTGCCTCTTCTAGTTCTGAGATTGCCGCTTCGATTGCAGATTTTTCATCATCAGATACTTCATCTTTTAACTCATCCATACTTTGTTTAGTTGTATGAATTAAAGTGTCAGCCATATTTCTAGCAGTAACTAATTCTTGGAATTTTTTATCCTCATCAGCATGTGCTTCAGCATCTTTAATCATCTTCTCAACTTCATCCTCACTTAAGCCAGATGAGGCCTTGATAGTGATAGATTGCTCTTTACCAGTGTTTTTGTCTTTAGCAGAAACATTTAGAATGCCGTCAGAATCAATATCTAAAGTCACTTCAATTTGTGGTGTGCCTTTAGGAGCGGCATCAATACCTTCTAAGTTGAATTGACCAAGCGATTTGTTAGCTGATGCAACTTCACGCTCACCTTGAAGAACATGAACTGTTACAGCTGATTGATTGTCTGCTGCAGTTGAGAATATCTGCGATGCATTAGTTGGAATCGTAGTATTTTTCTCAATTAGTTTAGTCATAACACCACCCATAGTTTCAATACCTAGAGATAGTGGAGTTACGTCTAATAGCAATACATCTTTTACATCACCACCTAATACACCTGCTTGAATTGCAGCACCCATTGCCACCGCTTCATCAGGATTTACATCTTTTTTAGGTTCTTTGCCGAAAAATTCTTTTACTTTCTCTTGTACTTTAGGCATACGAGTTGAGCCACCAACAATAATTACCTCATTAATATCGCTAGCTGAAAGATCAGCATCGTTCAATGCTGTTTGACATGGGTCAATTGAGCGTTGGATTAGGTCTTCAACTAAAGATTCAAGCTTAGAGCGAGTAATCTTAATATTCATATGTTTAGGGCCAGACGCATCTGCTGTTACATATGGTAGGTTAACTTCAGTTTGCTCAGAAGAAGAAAGTTCAATCTTAGCTTTTTCTGCAGCTTCTTTAAGTCTTTGCAGAGCCATAGCATCATTTGCAAGATCAACACCTTGGTCTTTTTTAAATTCATCAACTAGGAAGTTGATAATTCTTTGATCAAAGTCCTCACCGCCTAGGAATGTATCACCATTAGTTGATAATACTTCAAAGTGTTTTTCACCATCGATATCTTCCATTTCAATGATTGACACGTCAAACGTACCACCACCAAGGTCGTATACAGCGATAGTCTTATCACCTTTAAGTTTATCAACACCATAAGCAAGTGCAGCAGCAGTTGGTTCGTTAATAATACGCTTTACTTCAAGGCCAGCAATCTTGCCAGCATCTTTAGTTGCTTGACGTTGTGAGTCATTAAAGTATGCTGGAACTGTAATAACAGCTTCAGTTACTTTTTCGCCAAGATAGTCTTCAGCGGTTTGTTTCATTTTGCCAATTACTTTTGCTGAGATCTCAGGTGCAGCCATTTTCTTACCATTAACTTCAACCCAAGCATCGCCATTGTCAGCTTTAACAATTTTATATGGCACAAGATTAATATCTTTTTGTACTGCTTCTTCGTCAAAACGACGACCGATTAAACGCTTAATTGCATATAAAGTGTTTTCTGGATTAGTTACTGCTTGACGCTTAGCTGGTTGACCAACTAGAATCTCTTCAGAATCTTTTGGATAAGCAACAACAGATGGGGTAGTGCGATCACCCTCAGAATTTTCAATAATTTTAACTGTATCGCCATCCATAACAGCAACACATGAGTTTGTTGTTCCTAAATCAATACCAATAATCTTTGACATTTTTTACTCCTTGTTTTTGATATACCACCTATATAGGGGTCAGTATTTTAATTTCAAGGATTATTTGTAAAAAAACTAAAGATTGTTTTTTAGTAGGGATTCAACTGAACTAGGCACAAATTTAGACACATCTCCACCAAGAGATAAAATCTCTTTAACTAAAGATGAGGAAATATTGGCATATTGTTCAGCAGGGGTCATAAATATTGTTTCAATATTAGGATTAAGGTGTTTGTTCATACCTGAGAGTTGAAATTCGTATTCAAAATCAGATATCGCACGCAAACCACGTAATATTACTTGGGCATTTTGTGTGGTTGCAAAATCAACCAATAGATTATCAAAACCAATAACTTCAACATTATCAATATCGCTTATCGCAGTTTTTGCAGCAGCTATTCTTGTGCCAATATCCAAAAAAGCTTGCTTTTTGCGATTTTGAGTAATGCCAATAATAACCTTGTCAAAAAGTTTTGATGCGCGACGTATAAGATCGATATGTCCGTTAGTGATAGGGTCGAACGATCCTGGATAAATGGCGATCTTATTCATAACACTTCCACAAGGCAATAAAAAACCATTCCTGAGTGCTTTTGTTTATTGATTTTGATTTTTTCTGAAAAATTTTCATTTAGAAAAGTATTGTTTATTTCAAACTCAGATTCTATATAGATTTTAGAACCAATAGTTACAAAATCGTTGTTTTTAAGTAGTTTTAAGGCTTTTTTGATTAAATCTTTACCAAAAGGCGGGTCTAAAAACACTAAATCATAGAATTTGTTAGACTTTTTGGATAAAAAATTAAGAGCATCTTGATTAAAAATAGTAATTTTATTGGATTTTAAAATTTCTCTATTTTTTTCTAAATAATTAAATGCTTTAAAGTTTTTTTCAATACTTGTAATTGAATTAGCTCCACGCGAAAGAGCTTCAAAACTTAAGGCGCCACTACCAGAGAATAAATCTAAGAAGTTTTTATCGTATGATTCAAACTGAATCCAGTTAAATAAAGTTTCGCGAACCTTGTTAGGTGTTGGTCTTAAGCCTTGAACATCGGGAAAGTTAAGTTTTCTACCCCGATGCTCGCCACCAATTATTTGAAAGGTGTTGTTATTGGCCAAATTAGATGTTTATTTTTTATAGGCGTCGTATGACTCTTGTAATTCTTTTTTAGCTTCTTCAGCACTACCCCAGCCATCAATCTTAACCCACTTGCCTTCATCTAGGTCTTTATAGTAAGTAAAGAAGTGTTCAATCTGGTCTTTTAAAGTTGCACCAACATCATCAATACATTGAATTTCATTATAAGATTTACAAAGTTTTCCAGTTGGAACAGCAAGAATTTTAGAATCTTTTCCAGCTTCGTCAGTCATACGTAAAACACCAATTGGACGCGCAGAAATCACACTGTCATGAATTAGTGGATAAGGAGTAATAACTAAAACATCAGCAGGATCACCATCATCTGCTAGAGTATCAGGAACAAATCCGTAGTTACAAGGGTAGAACATTGGAGTAGAGATAAAACGATCTACAAACATCGCTCCAGTTTCTTTATCAATTTCATATTTAACCGGCGATGAATTCGCTGGAATTTCAATAATAACATTTACTTCTTCAGGAAGATTTCCTGCCGATACTGGTTTAAGACTATTTTGCATTTTTTAACTCTCCTTGTAAGATTTCGTAACGCCACCCTTGGTTAAACTTAACACTTTGGTCGCCACGAATATATTGTAGTAATGATTTACCATTGGCAATAATACCGCTATCCAAATTATACGCATCTGCTTTTTGTTGGATAAGTTTTTGCAGTTCGTTTTTTCTTGCCTTTTCAGTAGCACTTGGCACTTTGTTTTTATTAATTTTTATACTGGTAGTAGTAATATTGTTGTCTTTTATAAAGCTATTAAAACTTGATCTTGCATCTTTTGATAGTTTTTCTCTACCTTGAGCATAGGAGATCAATTTCTCATCTGCCATAATCCATTTTCTTGGTTTGTTTTTGTTAATTGCTTGATACTCTCTCCACGCGGCAAGCTCTACAGCTAAGGCATGATGTTTGCGATTTATCTTATTTATACCTTTAACTTTTTTCCAAGCATCGGTTAATTTTGGTATATATGTATTAATGTTTAGTAGTTCTTGTGCATCTTCTTCTAGCCACTTGATTTTATTTTCTTTATTAAGTATCTCAGATAGATTGTGATAATTTTTTAGTAAGTATTTGACATCGTCTAATGCATATTTAATAGCACCTTCGGGCAATGGTCTAGTGGTCCAATCTAGTCTGGTAAATGCTTTATCTAAATAGATGTTTTGTAGCGATTCAGTTAATGCTTGGTAAGATACTTGCATTGGATAACCAGACATAGAGGCTGCAACTTGTGTATCAAATAATTTGTAAGGCAGTTTTTTTGATAAATAAAATAAAGCTTCTATATCTTGCCTCGCTGAATGAACAATCCATAACGTGTCCTTGTTATACAGTTTGTTAAAAAGCGGTGTTAAATCTTTAATTGCTAAAACATCAATACAATCGATATGATTTTTTGTAGCAATCTGTACTAAACATAGTTGTGGATAGAATGTATTTACACGCTTAAATTCAGTATCAACTGCCAACTCAGTATCAGTTTTAATATTACTGAGAAAATTATTTAATTCTGCACTTGTTTGTATCATTGTTGTATTTTATCAACAACTTGTGCAACTGCTTGATTTTTTATGAGATAATTCAGCTGAAAATGCAAAATTATAGAATTACATAATGATTTTTAATCATGTATTAAAACTTAGCAAAACTCCACCAGCATGGCTGTGGATGCTGATTTTTATCTCTTCAATTTCTGGAACTTTCTACCTTGGTCTTAATCCAGATTATATTGGCGAGTATTGGTCGTATTTGGTTGGCTACAATGTTGTAATGAGTCTAGTTGCAATTTACTTTATCTCTATTAATGTATCACGCTTAAAACGCAATTCTCAGGGTGGGGTAATTGGATCTAAATTCACCTGGTCATTTGTTAAGATTATTCCAATATTGGTAATTATTCCAGTACTGTCTTTTTATATGTTTTCTTTTCAAACTATTCAAGATAATGTTAGAGATTCAGAAAAAACTTTCGATGCTTTTTCTACTAACTTTATATCACAGGTTAGCGATTTGTATACTGGTGTACAAAAGGTGCGTGATGAGCGCTATACTGAGCAAACCAAAAGGCTCTTAACCCTAATTACCTCTTTTGGTAATTTTAAAATTGAATCTCCAAGTTACAAACATGACATGCAAATTTTCTTGGAGAGCTTAATTGATAAAGGTTGGGCGTGTCAGATTTCACTTTTTAATCAAGATGAGGATTTAATCGCCAAAACTCAAGATGTTACTAATTGTAAGTCTATTGATACTCAAGTTTTGCCAGGATCTCAGCCAAGATTAATTAACGAGGATGCTGCAACTAATGTAATCCAAGTTAAGATGTCTACTAGATATGTTAATAAAACACCAGATACAAAGTTTTTAATTATTGATGCAATTTATGCATCTGATCCTGGTCTTTTGGGTTTTTTAGATCAGGTGCAAGAGTTTACTAGAAGAACTGAAAATATTGATTTTGATCTTAATACTTCTATTACTCAAAATAGATTTTTAATTGATTTTTCATCAACTGTGCTTTTATCGATTTTAAGTGCGCTTTTGGTTGTACTTAAAATGATAGAAAATTTGATGCAACCACTGCATAACCTATCCCTAGCTACTAGAGAAATTGCTAAAGGTAATTATGATGTGCGTATTGATAGGGATGAGAAAAATGATGACGTGTCCGATCTTATCGAAAAGTTTAACGATATGTCAAAACAAATTAAATCATCTAGAGAGGGTTTAGATACGCATAACCTATACTTGGAAACAATTCTAAAATACTCTTACGGTGTAATTGCCCTTGATCAGAATCGTAATATTCGCCTAATTAACCCTATCATTGGCAAAATGCTTGAAATCAAAGATGAGAAGCAGTTTATTGGCAGCAGATGTGTTGCTATTAGCAAAAGATATCAAAAGTTAAAACCACTGTTTGATTTAACGGCTACAAGATTTTTAAATAGTGATTCGGACTGGAGTGAAGATGTGGAGATTACTCTTGAGAAAAGACATTTGCTTTTGTCTTGTCAGGGTGCAGTGCTAGAGGCGAACGATAAAGTTATTGGATATGTAATCGTTATTAAAGATATATCGCAATTAAATCGAGCACAGAAAAAGGCAGCATGGGGCGAGGTTGCAGTGCGTATGGCGCATGAAATTAAAAATCCTTTAACTCCAATTTTGCTTTCAGCCCAAAGACTTAGAAATAGATTTTTAGAATCACTTAAAGGTAAAGATCTAGAAGTTGTGGATAAAACCACAACTACAATTATCGATCAAGTTAAATCAATGGACTCTATGGTAAGTGCTTTTGCTGATTATGCCAATACTCCAGAGATTGAAAAAAGAAAAGAAAATCTTAATGAGATTATTGATAAATCTATTTCTTTGTACGATGCGCAAGACAATGTAAGTATTAATTTTGATTTAGATAAAAACACTCCAGATTTAATGCTTGATTCATCAAGTATGTCTAGAGTTTTAATTAATCTAGTTAAGAATTCGTATGAAGCCGCAGAAGCAAAAGATCAAGTTGTTATTGATATTGCAACTAAATATATTAAAAATGATGGCGTGGTTAAGCTAACCGTTACTGACAATGGCGCAGGTTTTGATGAAGAAGTGCTTGACAAGGTGTTTGAGCCTTATGTTACTACTAAATTAAAAGGCTCAGGTCTGGGTATGGCTATTGTACAAAACATTATTGAACAGCACGATGGTAGAATCTTTGCAAGCAATGTTAAGACAGGTGGAGCTATGATTACTATTGAATTTGACTATAACGAATAGGTATTAAAGTTATGAACGATATAACAACTATTGGAAAAATATTAATTATTGATGACGAAGTCATCAATGCTGAAACCATGAAAGACACACTTGAAGATGTGAACTACCAAGTTGAGTTGGCTGAAAACGCAGAAGCTGCAAAGGCAATTGTAGCAAATGATACTTTTGATTTAGTAATGATGGATGTTTGGATGCCAGGGCAAGACGGCATGAATTTATTAGAAGAGTGGATGAACAGCGGATTTTCTATGCCTATTGTTATGATGTCAGGTCATGCAGAGCATAAAGATGTGGTTAGAGCTATGAAGCTTGGAGCTGTAGATTTTTTGAAAAAACCACTGCATGATATCCTTCCACTTGTTAGAAAGATATTAAGTGACAGCGCAGTAGTTAAGGATAAATCTATTAGTGGAATAAATTTTGACTCACCTTTAAAAGAAGCAAGAGCAGTATTTGAAAGACAATACTTTAATCATCACTTAGAAGAAAACAATCACAATGTTGCAAAAGTAGCTGCACTTGCAGGACTTGAGAGAACAACTTTATATCGTAAACTTAAAGATTTAGGAATTGATAAGAAATGAAAATACTCATTTTAGGTGCAGGACAAGTAGGTTCAACTCTAGCAAGATATCTTGCATCTGATGATGAAAATGATATTACTATTGTTGATAAAGACGAAACTAATCTTTTTAATTTAAGTAGACATTTAGATGTAAAAACAGTAATTGGCCATGCTTCATATCCAAATATTTTAGAAGAAGCTGGCATTAAAGATATGGATATGGTTATTGCAGTAACCAGATCAGATGAAGGCAATATGCTGGCTTGTCAGATGGCTCATACTCTTTATCAAGTAGATAAAAAGGTTGCTAGAGTAAGAACTGCAGAATATTTGCATAGAAAAGAGTTGTTTTCTGATAATGCCATTCCAATTGATTTTGTAATTACCCCAGAGAGTCTTGTAACTAATTACATTAAGCGTATTGTTGAGGAGCCAGGTGCAGCGCAAGTATTTGAATTTGAAGATGGTTTAGTGCAGCTTGTAGAAACTCGAGCTTTTGCCGGCACTCCAATTGTTGGCCATCCGATTAAAGATCTACACGAACATTTGCCTAAAACTAGAATGCGCATTGTAAGTATTTATCGCAATGGCAGAGCGATACCCGCATATGGTGATACAGTTATTAGAGATGGCGATCATGTATATTTTGTTACTAAAAAAGGTAGTATTTCAAAAGTATTAAAAGAGTTTAGAAGGCTTGATAAAAACTATAAGAATATTATTATTGCCGGTGGTGGGCGCGTTGGCCTTACTTTGGCAAAGTTTTTAGAAAAGACCCATAGTGTAAGAGTAATTGAGCTTAATAAGCATCGAGTAGGTTATATTGCTGATCAACTTGACCAAGCTTTAGTACTACATGGAAATGCCTCTGATGAGCAATTATTACAAGAAGAGGGTATTGAAAATACAGATTTATTTTTAGCACTTACAGATTCTGATGAGATTAACGTAATTGTATCTATTCTTGCCAAGCGTCTAGGGGCGCATAAAACTATTGCACTTGTTAAACGTAATGTTTATGAAGACCTTGCTGAGCAAAGTGAAGATGTAGATATGGTGGTTTCTCCTGACCAAATTACTGTTGGTGGAATCCTTGCGCATATTCGCAAAGGCGATACGATGATGGTTCACTCACTACAACAAGGTCAAGCCGAGGCTATTGAAGTTATTGTTCACGGAGATAAAGATCATTCAGATGTTGTGGGCAAAACGGTTGAAGAGATAAAATTACCAGATGGTGTGGTAGTTGGATCTGTAGTGCGTAATAATGAAGTTATTATGGGCTCAAGAAAGCTTGTAATCGAAGAGGGTGATCATGTACTTCTAGTGCTTAGTGATATTAATAAAATTCACGAAGTTGAGGAATTGTTTGAAGGGTATTACGACTAATGAATTTATCAATAGTTTTTAAAACCATTGGCTTATTGCTAATGGTGTTTAGCCTTACCCAGCTGCCACCAATAATTGTTGACTTGATATATTCTCAAGGTCAATATCAAGCATTTTCCTTAGCATTTACTCTTACATTTGCTAGTGGGTTGTTTTTGTATTTTCCATTTAGAAAAACCACTAAAGATTTTAGAATTCGCGAGGGTGTGATAATTGTTGTTAGTTTTTGGTTTGTACTATCACTATTTGCAACAACACCTTTCTTATTATCAGAGTCTTTAAGAATGTCATTTTCTGATGCATTTTTTGAATCAATGTCTGGCCTTACCACTACAGGAGCTACGGTTTTAGCCGGACTTGATGGCTTGCCAAAAGCAATTTTGTACTATAGACAACAACTTCAATGGCTAGGTGGCATGGGTATTATTGTATTGGCAGTTGCTGTACTTCCTATGCTTGGTGTTGGGGGTATGGAGCTTTATCATGCGGAGTCAAGTGGTATTTCTAAAGATCGACTAACTCCAAAACTAACGCAAACAGCTAAAGCACTTTGGAAGATTTATATTGGCTTTACTATTGCATGTGCCATTGGTTATTATTTAGCTGGAATGGATGCTTTTGATGCAATTGGACATAGCTTTTCAACAATTGCAATTGGAGGTTTTTCTACTCATGACCTCTCTATTGGGTATTTTGAATCTAGTACGATTGAGGCTGTGGCAATATTATTTATGCTACTAGCCGGAATTAATTTTTCATTGCATTTTTTAGCTGTTACTAGGAAAGATTTATTGACTTACTGGAATGATTCAGAATTTAAAGCATATTTAGTTGTACTTACAATGACTGCATTGGTGATGATTACTGATCTGTATGAAACATCATACTATGAAACCTTATCAGAATCTGTTAGACACGGACTATTTCAAACAGTATCAATAGCAACAACTACTGGATTTGCATCAACCAATTTTTCCCTATGGCCAACAATGTTGCCAGTTTTATTAATATTTGCCAGTTTTATTGGCGCATGTGCAGGATCTACTGGAGGTGGTATTAAAGTTGTAAGAATGTTGCTTATGTTTAAACTTGCAATTAAAGAGATAAAAAAATTCATCCATCCAAGTGCCTATATCAGTATTAAGCTTAATAAAAGAAGTGTTGCCGAACAAACACTAGTATCTGTTTGGGGTTTCTTTTCTTTGTACGTTATGGCCTTTGTAGTTATTATGATTGCACTTATGTTTACCGGTCTTGATCAAGTAACTAGTTTTTCTGCAACTGCTGCAAGCATGAATAATCTCGGCCCGGGATTGGGAGATGTTGCAAGTAATTATGCTTCAATTAGTGATACAGCCAAATGGATATTAAGTTTTTCTATGCTGCTTGGTCGTTTAGAAATACTTACACTTATGGTGTTATTACATAGAGTTTTTTGGCGTTTTTAGTTAAAAAATACTCTATTTTCATTATTTGCTAAATTTTTCTTTTTGCAATAGGCAAGGCCTATTACATAGCTATTTTCAACTTTCAACTCTTAATTTTTCATTGTTTTAGGCTATTTTCAGCTTGTAAATGACAATTTTTGAATAGTTTTGCTGGTCATTTCGATTATTTCCGAAATTTTTATTGTTGAGAGTTTGTCTAATTTTAGGTTTTTGTCACCTTTCTGGTGAGCAGAAAGGTAACCGAAAGAGCTCACCCTAAAAATAAATCTCAACTTTTCTAATTTCACTGTGCTAAATCTTGAAAACTCACTGCGTTCAAACATTCAAGATTTAAACGCTACGTTTCAATAAGAAAATTTGGATTTATTTTTAAAGGGGAATTTTGGAGGAAGGCCTTGCTTTCCTCCATAGAAGATAAACTGTGACACAATCCCTTTATTCTTTCACCGATCCAAGTTAGGGTTTATTTTTCATCTAAAAACCTTTAAAGCAGGTTATTTTAGGCTTGTAAATAGCTATTTATAAGTGGACTTGGTTGGTAGTTTGGTGTTTTTAGCTGGTCATTTTGAAAATTTCTTAAATTTTTTTTAGTTAAAAGTGTTTTACTACTCAACCACAATGTTATAACCCGGCAAGGCATCAAGCAATTGCTTTCCATAAAATTTAGAAATTAGGCGATTGTCAAAAATAGTGATTTTTCCGCTATCAGTTTCAGTACGGATTAGTCGACCGCAAGCTTGAATAAGCCTTAGAGAAGCGTCAGGGAGTGACACTTCCATAAATGGATTGCGATTTTGAGATTCTAAATAATCAGACAAGGTTTTATCAATCGGTGACGTAGGAACACTAAAGCGCAATTTAGCAATAAACACATGAGTTAGATATTTACCTTTAAGATCCACACCTTCGGCAAAGCTATCAAGTCCAAAAATTACACTACCTTTGTTTTGATCTATTAGCTTTGTATGTTTTTCTAAAATTAATTTTTTAGAAAATTCTCCTTGTACAAACAAATCACATCCTATTCTGTCTTCTACTAAATCAGCCACCATTTGCATTTGCTTATTAGATGCAAATAACACTAAAGATCCGGATTTGGAATCTATACGCTGTATTAGTTGTGAGGCAATTTCTTGTGTATGTTCATATACTTGTGTTGGGTTTGCTTTTAGTTTGGCAATAATAAAATCAACATTGGAAAAATTAAATGGCGATGGAAGTCGTAGATATTGATTATCTTTTTTGTTTAAACCTAATTGCTGATTAAGGCGATCAAAACTACCAAGTGAAGACAGGGTTGCAGACGTTAATACAACTCCAAAAGCTTTTGACCAAATTATTTGCGATAGGTTTTGTGAAATATCAATTTTCGCACTGCTGAGAGTAAAGTTGGTTTTTTTGCTAGCAAGAATGTTTTTTTCAACCCAGCGTGAATGTGGTGCGTTATTTGGGTCATCTTTTTCTAGTAATGATATAAATAATTCAACAATACTTATTAGATGCATATCGCATTCGCCAATACTATTATTAAGTGTGTCTACAATTGCTTTATCAATAACTTGAATTTTTTGATAATTCTCAAACGACTCTTTTAGTTTTGCAAATTTATTGTAAATTTGCTGGATAAGTGTAGAAATATTTTTGCAAATTATTGCAATATTTTTATCAATTACACCTTGGTTAAACAGGTGCACATCTTCACCATATTCAAGGGTTTTTAATATCTCTGATAGGTCGGCTATATAACTATCTATTTTCTTAATATCAATATCTACTAAATCTTGATCTATTATTTTGCAAATCTCAGTACTAATACCAGCTGTTTGCCTGACTGAAGTTTTGATATATTCAGTACTTGTTGATATACAGAAGTGAGATAAAGCCTTGCTGTTTAAGTGATGCGCTTCGTCGAATATATAAATAGATTCGTCTATATCTGGCAATACACTTCCGCCAGTAGATAAATCTGCCAATACTAAGTCGTGGTTGGCAACAATAACATCGGCTTTATTTATCGCCTTTCGTGCTTTAAAAAATGCACAATCATTGTATAAATCACAGCTTTTTGCATTGCAGGTAAAGCGGTTAGCACATATCTTTTGCCATATAGAGGTATCGGGTTGGGTGCTAAGATCATCTATCTCGCCATTCCATCTTCTATCAGAATAATCATCCAACATTGCATTTAGTTGTTCTAGTTGGTATTTTCCAGGTGGATCATCCCAAAGTGTTGCGTTATCGAATAAGGAGTTGGTATTATTATTTTCTTCCGCTATATTTATTAGGTTGCGAATACATACGTAGCGTGATCTACCCTTGACCAGAGCATATTCAAAATCAATATCAGAGTATTTTTTAATATCAACTATATCCTTGTTAAGTAGTTGTTCTTGTAGTGCAACATTTGCACTTGATACTACAAGTTTTTTATTATTTTCTTTGGCAATTGGTATAGCACTTGCTAGATAGGCAAAAGTTTTTCCGGTTCCAGTGGGTGCTTCAACACATAGTATTTTGTTTGAATTACTGTATTCGCCTGTAAGGGTTTTACTAATTTCAGCAATCATTTTATTTTGCGCATGGCGCACAATAAAACCAGGCATATTGTCTTTTGCCTTATTAACTGATGAGCGAATTTGTATTTTGAGTGCCTCAGTCAGCACTATGATTTTCTTTCAAGTGAAATGTCACATAAAAGCTCTAAGGCTTGTTTGTATTTAGAGTCAGGTATATTATTTAATTCGGCTTTAGCAAGATCTACAGACTCTTGAGCTTTACCTCTAGTGTATTCGAAAGCCTTAACATTATTTAGAATTTCTACAACTTTATCAATATTGGAATTATCAGCATTATTAATTGCATCTGTCAATAATTGCTTTTGCTCTCCAGTTGTATTGTTAATAGCATAGATCATTGGTAGTGTAGTTTTTCCTTCTGCAAGGTCATCACCAACTTCTTTGCCCATTGTGTCACTATCTGATTCATAGTCGAGTACATCATCAATAATTTGAAATGCATTGCCAAGATGTAGGCCGTATTTTCTAAGAGCTTCTTCTTGGGTTTTGTCAACACCAGACAGAACCCCACCAATTTGTGTAGCTGCTTGGAATAGTACTGCAGTTTTACGCTTAATTACCTGATAGTATTCATCTTCAGTTAATTCTGAATTTTGGCAATTTAAAAGTTGCATTACCTCGCCTTGAGCTATTTCATTAGTAGCTTTTGCAAGTAATTGCATAATACGCATTGAGTCTGGTTTAACCATCATCTCGAATGCGCGAGAATATAGAAAATCTCCAACTAGTACACTAGGTGAGTTGCCCCAAACTTCATTTGCAGTATCTTTACCTCTTCTAGTTGATGATTCGTCAACTATGTCGTCATGTAGTAGAGTGGCAGTGTGAATAAGCTCAATAACTACAGCCATTAAATGATGATGCTTACCTTGATAGTTACTAGCTCGAGCACAAAGCAGTAACAGTAGTGGGCGAATACGTTTACCACCAGCACCAATAATATAACTACTCATTTGATTAATAAGAGCAACGTCAGAGCTTAGATTGTCAATTAACACTTGATCAGTGCTATTTAAGTCGTCTCTTATTAGATTTTGAATGTCTTCAAAATTTTGCATTAGTAGTCAAATTTAAATGATTGAGTTATTTTAAACCATTGGCTAGCAAATATACTTCTTTAGAACGCGCTCTAGAAGCTTTTGGTTTGCGAATTACAACTTTGTTAAAAGCTTGTCTACATGTTTTTACATATTCGTCAAAGCCTTCGCCTTGAAAAACTTTAATAAAGAAATAACCATTGGGTGCTAAAACTTTTTGTGTCATATCAAGCGCAAGCTCACATAAATACATAGCTTTAGGAATATCAACAGAAAGTTGACCGCTCATATTTGGCGCCATATCACTAAGAACCACATCAACAGGGTTGCCAGATGTAAGTTCTAATAATTCTTCATATACTGAATCTTCTCTAAAATCTCCGCAAAGAAAATCAACATTATCTATTGGGTCAATTTCAAGAATATCACTTGCAATTACTTGTCCAGAGTTACCAACAATTTTAATTGCAGCTTGAGACCAGCCTCCAGGAGCAGCCCCAAGATCCAAAACTCTTGATCCAGTTTTTATAAATTTATCTTTGTCGTTAGCTTCAATTAATTTATAAACTGCGCGCGAACGATAGCCTTCTTGCTGTGATTTTTTTACATATTCGTCGTTAAAATGTTCATTCATCCAACGACCTGATGAGCCTTTTTTAGCCATAAACGTTCAACGTTTGAATTGCATTAATAAATCCTAATATTATAAGAGACTTAGGGGATAATATTGTCTTTTCGAATCTCGCCCCCTAAGCATGAATACTAAATTAAGAAATATCGCTATTATTGCTCACGTTGACCATGGAAAAACTACTTTGGTTGATAAATTATTAGAGCAATCACAGACTTTTGACGATCGTTTTGAATCAACTGATCGTATGATGGATTCAAATGATTTGGAGAAAGAGCGTGGTATTACTATTAGTTCAAAAAATACAGCTATTAAGTGGGGTGATTATCGAATAAATATTGTAGATACTCCAGGACACGCTGATTTTGGCGGAGAGGTTGAGCGCGTACTTTCTATGGTTGATAGTGTTTTACTTTTAGTAGATGCACAAGAAGGGCCAATGCCACAAACGCGTTTTGTTACGCAAAAGGCATTTGCTCAGGGGCTTAATCCAATTGTAGTTATTAATAAAATTGACAAGGATGCAGCACGTCCTGATTGGGTAATTGATCAAGTATTTGATCTTTTTGATCAACTTGGGGCAACTGATGAGCAACTAGATTTTCCAATTATCTATGCCTCAAGTATTAATGGCTATGCGTCACTTGAGGATGATGCTCGCTCAGGTGATATGACTCCAATGTTTGAAACAATTGTAGATAAAGTATCTGCTCCAGATGTTGATGTTGATGCACCTTTTCAAATGCAAATAACAGCACTAGACTACTCATCTTTTGTTGGCGCTATTGGTATTGGTAGAATTGCCAGAGGTAGTGTTAAAAAGAACATGCAGGCTACTTTAGTTGAGCCAAATGGATCTCAGCGTAATGTAAAAATCTCACAGATTATGAGTTTTATGGGCTTGGAAAAAATCGAGGTAAATGAAGCTCAGGCTGGAGATATTGTTGCAATTACTGGTATTGAAGGTATTTCTATTTCTGATACTCTTTGTGATCCAAATACAGTTGAAGCACTTGAGCCATTAAGTGTTGACGAACCAACGGTATCAATGGCATTTAGAGTAAATGATTCACCATTTGCTGGTCTTGATGGTAAGTTTATTACTTCGAGAAATATTCGTGATAGATTAGATAAAGAGCTGATTTACAATGTAGCACTTAGAGTTGAAGATACAGATGATCCTTCTGAGTTTTTAGTATCAGGTAGAGGTGAGTTGCACTTGTCGGTATTAATTGAAACTATGCGCCGTGAAGGTTATGAACTTTCAGTTGGTCGCCCTCAGGTTATTTTGAAAGAGATAGATGGGGTTATTTGTGAGCCATTTGAAGAGCTTACAATTGATGTTGAGGATCAGCATCAAGGCACCGTTATGGAAAAACTTGGTGAGCGTAAAGCCGATCTTACCAATATGATGCCTGATGGTAATGGCAGGGTAAAGCTTGAGTTCTCAATTCCTTCTCGTGGTCTGATTGGTTTTAGAACTGAGTTCTTAACAGCTACAACTGGAACAGGGCTTATGTATTCAACTTTTGAAGCGTATAAGCCACAAA
>CAYOFV010000002.1:39926-57757 GCA_964403565.1 uncultured Piscirickettsiaceae bacterium
GCTACAACTGGAACAGGGCTTATGTATTCAACTTTTGAAGCGTATAAGCCACAAAAAGATGGCACAATTGGTCAGCGTAACAATGGTTCGCTTATTTCAATGAATCAAGGTAGTGCTGTTGCTTATGCAATCTTTAACTTGCAAAAATCTGGTAAGTTCTTTATTGAGCATAATACTGATGTATATGAAGGTATGGTTGTAGGTATTCACTCACGTGACAACGACTTGGTTATTAATGTTTTAAAAGGCAAGCAATTAACAAATGTTCGTGCATCTGGTAGTGATGATGCGGTTGTTCTTACTCCGCCAATTAGACTAGACCTTGAGCAAGCATTAGAGTTTATTGATGATGATGAGTTAGTTGAGGTAACTCCAAATAACATTAGAATTCGTAAGCGTCTACTTAGTGAAACTGAGCGTAAACGTGCTCGTAATAACGCTAACAAGGATTAATTTCAAATTGGTATACTAAACGCTATGAATAATTTCTTAGCGTTTTTTGTTAAGCAAAAAAAACTTGCACTAGTATTTACTATTAGTATTATTGCCACTGGCATACTAATTTTAAATAATATTCAACGTGATCAATTTCCTGCTGTGGATTTTGAAATTATGTCAATTGTTACGGCTTATCCTGGTGCCTCTCCAGAAGATGTCGAACAAAATATTACCAATCTTATTGAGGATGAGCTAAATAATATTAGTGGAATTGATAAGTTTACCTCAGTATCGCGCGCTGGAACCTCTTCAATTGTAGTTACACTTTCACAAGATGCTAGCGACATATCAGAGTTAAAACAAGATATTCGTAATGCAGTAAACCGAATTAAATCTTTGCCTGAAGAGGTTACAGATCTACCTAGGGTAAGAGATCAAAAAACCTCTAAGAAAAGTATTTTAAAAATTAGTATTGGTAGTCCAAATATTAAATACGCCCAGCTTAGATCTGTAGTTGATGACATTGCTGATTCTATTGAACTAATTGATGGTGTATCTGAAGTTGTTAAACAAGGGTATTTAGACAAAGAGATACAGGTTCGTATAGAGCCTGAAAAGCTTTATCAATACGAGCTTTCACTGCCACAAGTGATGGACGCTATTAATAAACGCAACACTCGCTATACAGTTGGTAGCAACAATAATCAAAAAAACGAAAAAACCATTGTTGTACTATCAAAATTTAACCATGCTGATGATGTTGGAGAAGTTATTGTTAAATCAACTTTTGAAGGGCCAATTATTCGATTAAAAGATATTGCAAGTATTAGCTCCGGCAATGTAGAAGAAAAATCAATCGTACGCGTTAATTCAAAAAAAGGTTTTATTTTAAAAGTAAAAAAACAAGAGCAAGCAGATGTAATTACCACTGTTGATTTGGTTAAAGAACATATGCAAAAAATGGATGAAAAATATGAGCAGAAGCTTGATTTTTTCTACTCATCTGATCAGTCAAAATATGTTCGAAACCGTTTAAATATCGTAACTAATAATGGCATGATGGGATTGTTGTTAGTGTTAGTTGTACTAGGTTTATTCTTATCTTTTAAGACAGCATTTTGGGTAGCCCTAAGTTTGCCAGTTAGTTTATTAGGTGCGGTGGCACTTCTAGGGGCTAGTGGTGAGACGCTAAATTTAGTATCACTTGCTGCTATGATTTTAGTACTTGGTATTGTGGTGGATGACTCAATTATTGTTGCTGAGAGTATTCATCACTACAAGCAACTAGGAGAAGATAAATATAAATCTGCAGTACATGGATTTAAACGGGTAATAATGCCGGTTATCACTACAATTCTAACTACAGTATTGGCTTTTTCATCAATGTTTTTGATGGAAGGAACTATGGGTAAATTTATCTATGTAATACCTCTAGTGGTTATATTTGCTTTATCGCTTTCATTTTTAGAAGTGTCAGTTGCATTGCCTGCACATTTGGCCGGGTCAAATGAGAAAAAAACTAGAACTTGGTTTAATTATTTTGAAGCTAAATTTGAGGTATTTTTAGCTAAAGTATTGAGGCTTAGATATTTTGTTGTAGTTATATTTACAGCGCTTTTAGCTTTTTCACTTTATTTTGCCATTACGCAAATGAAGTTTGTTTTATTTCCTGCAATTGGTGTTGATACTATAAGTGCAAGAATGGAGCTTGATGTTGGATCGGCATTGGAAAATACTGAGAATAAAGCTCAAGATGTTGAAGATTTGATCACTAAAGTTGTAGGTAGTGATTTGGAATCAATTACTACAGATGTGGGTAAATATTTTGCATATAAGGCAAAATTTACCATTGAGCTTAAACCTTCTAATGACAGATCTATAGATTCTAAGACTATACTCAAAGCACTCAAAGCAAATGCAGATAAAGTTACAGGTGTTAAAAAACTGAAATTTTCTGTACATCGACCAGGCCCACCTCAAGGCGAAGATGTTGAGATTAATCTAGTTGGCCAAAATGACAACGAAAGAGATAATGCTGCAGATAAACTAGAGAAGATTTTACTGGCAATGGACGGGGTTGATAATGTCAATCGTGACGATGATCCGGGCAAGGATCGAATAGAGGTAAAACTAAATTTTGAAAAAATGGCAAGACTTGGAATTGATTATTCAAGTGTAAATCGCTATTTACGTGCAGCTTTCACCGGAATTGATGTAACAAATATACGTGAAGGGCAGAATGATGTTAACTTCAGGGTTTATATTGGTAATGATGAAAATTCTGAGAATTTTATTAAATCTCTAAAAGTTACTAATAACAAAGGTAGAGTAGTTCCAATTGTTAATTTTGCCAGTATAAGAGAGATTGTTGGTGAGCCAGATTTTAATCACTACAACGGTTTTAGATCAACTGTTGTTAGTGCTAGTATTGATGATGAAATAACCTCAACTACAAGCGTTATGCAAACTGCACTTAATGAATTGGATATTGATAACAATCATCCAACGGTTAGGGCTATAGCTGAGGGTGGTGCAAAAGAAACTATGAAATCTATGGATAGCTTTAAAAAAGCATTTGTAATGGCAATTTTTGGAATTTTTCTTTTGTTGGTAATTCTATTTAACTCTTACACACAGCCTCTACTTATTCTTAGTGCAATACCATTTTCAGTAATTGGAGTTATTTGGGCATTTTTCCTTCATGGCGAAACTTTAAGTTTCTTTGCTATATTAGGAACGCTTGCACTAGTAGGTGTTATTGTGAATGATTCATTGGTTATGGTTTCTCACCTTAATTATCTTAAAACCAAAGCATTAGACAAACTAACAATTCACGAATGGATTATTCAAGGTTCAAAAGATAGATTACGTGCTGTTGTGCTTACATCTTTAACTACACTTGCAGGAATTATTCCACTTGCATATGGTATTGGCGGTACTGACTATATCCTACAACCAATGGCCTTGTCATTAGGTTACGGCTTGTTATTTGGTACACTTATGACCTTGGTTTTATTACCATGTCTATATCTAATGAATTTTGAATTTGTAAACTGGATAAGTAGAATTTTTAACAAATCAAGTTAGGGTGTAATTGTTACAGTATTAGGCGGTAGACAAACTTTATCTCCACATGCTTGAAGCTTTAATTCTAATGTTGGTGTAGTGTATTCGTCTGCCTTATTTATCAGTTCAAAACTAATTAGTGTTGTACCTTCGTAGACCGATATTTTTTCATTTGAAAATCCTAATTTGACTAGCTTTCCTAGTGGGTATTTAATATTTTCTATGTTCCAATTAGGGTTGTTTGAAGTTATATTGGTTGCCACTAAAGAGTCTTGTAATGGCTTGTTGGAGTTGATGTGCCAAAGTGGTTTGGTATTTATTTCTACAATAATTTTATCATCCAAATCTTTGATTGTATTTATACGTACACGACCTGAATAAACATATTGTGGATTAGACAATTCTCCATAGGTGTTGTTTGCAATACCTAGAATAAATGTAGAGTAATTGTATGGATCTTGGTTAATTCTATTTGCAAAATATTCCAATAATTTTGACATTTGATCTGTATATTTTGCATCTTCAAGTCTATTATTTAACTTTGAAAAAATCTGATACATTAATGCATTTGCCGGTGTAATAGCACCATCATGTGCTACCTTATTGTTGGTATTTATGTATTTATTATTAACAGAAGTATAGAAACCAAAATTATCTTTATCCCAAAATTGTTGATTCATAATATCTACAAGTTCAACAGCTCTATTAATCCATACTTCGTCATTAGTTGTATCAAAAACAGTAATATATGCATCAGTTAAATAGGCGTAATCTTCAAATAGTGCTTTGCCTACTGTTTGATTGTTAATAGCATATCTATTTAGTTTTTTATCTTTGTAAAAGTTATTATGTAGATAGTTAGCAAGCTCTAAACCAGAGTTTATATATTTAATTTCATTAAATATATTGCCTGCCTCAAGTAGAGATTTAAGTAATAAGGCATTCCAAGATAACAAGATTTTTTCATCAGTAAAAGGCCATTGTCTTTTCTCTCTCGCTGAATATAACTTATTGATAATTCTGTCAATTTGATTGTATTCACCTTCGTCAATACCATTAATATCAGAAAAATGAATAATATATCTGTCTTCAAAATTTGTTGAATGGGATATGTCAAACCAAGATTTAAATAACTCTAATTCTTGGTTGTTAAGAGTGTTTTCCAACTCTTTTATACTCCAGGTAAAAAACCTACCTTCTTCATCTGCAGAATCTGCATCAGTTGCAGAGAAAAAACCATTGTTAGTACTTTGCATTTCTTTTAATACATAATCAAGTGTCTGCATGGCTACACGCTTATATAAAGGTTTACGTGTGATTTGATATGCTAGAGCATAAACTCTAGACAGTTGAGCTTGGTTGTAAAGCATTTTTTCAAAATGCGGAACTACCCATGAATTATCTATTGAATAGCGATGAAAACCACCTCCAACCACATCGTATAAACCACCACTTGCCATAGCCTCCAGAGTTAAATTAATTGCGTTTAATTTATCGGCACTTGGGTGGCGTTTTTGTTCATTTATTAATAATAACAATAAAGATTCTTGAGGAAACTTAGGTGCATTGCTAAAACCTCCTTCTAAATCATCAAAGTTAGACATTATTGCCTGCAATGATTTAGACACAATATCACTCTCTAATGCTTCATTGGGTGATGATGTTGAGTTTAATATTTTGTCTATTTTTCCTGCTTGATCAATAAGTTTTTCGTTTTCATTCTTCCATAGGCGTTGTATGTTTAAGAGTATTTTTATCAACTCTTTTTTGGTGAAATACACACCAGCAAAAAAAGCTCTACCATCAGGCATGAGTACAGCATTAAGTGGCCACCCACCATCACCATTTAATAATTGTGACACTTGCATATAAGATGCATCAACATCTGGTCGAATCTCACGGTCAACTTTTATAGAAACAAAGTATTTGTTAAGAACTTGAGCCACATCGATATCATCAAAACTTTCCTCCTCCATAACGTGACACCAATGACAAGTTGCATATCCAATGGATATAAATATGGGTTTGTTTTCTTGCTTGGCCTTTTCGAATGCTTCGTCAGAAAAGCTATACCAATTTACTGGATTATGAGCATGTTGTAGTAGATATGGCGATGATTCTAATATTAGATGATTTGTATATTTAGCATGATTGTTTTTATCAATATGTTTTGTTCTTGCTTTGTAGTTATCGCCTTTTTCAAAATATACTTGCTTTAAATCATCCATAGAGTGAGCCCATAGAATAGTTGGTAATATAAGTAAAAATATTTTAAGCATGCTTTGATTATAGCAAGCTTGTAGTTTGTGAGGATTTACTTATTTTGTAGCGCTTGACGAATAAGTTCTTCTGTAGATAGAGAGTCATCATTAATTGCACTTAACATTTTCTCAGCCTCTTTAACTTTAAATCCTAAGGCTTGTAGGGCGCTTAATGCTTTTTGGGTATTAGGGTTAATACTTACACTTGAAGTGATAGTTTGATTATTGGAGCTAGAAAGTTCTAGTTTTGCAAGACGGTCTTTAAGTTCTACAATAAGCTTTTGAGCGGTTTTTTTACCAATACCAGGTGTTTTTGCAAGCAGGGCATCATCTTCGTTTGCCACTGCGTTCATAAGTGATGCCACATTAAGATGTGACAAAATTGCCAAGGCAACTTTAGGGCCAACACCATTTACTCTAATTAGTTCGCGAAATAAGGTTTTTTCATCTTTAGATATAAATCCATATAGGGTTTGTGCATCTTCCTTGACGTGAAAATGTGTATGAAGCGATACACTACTCTCATTGCCCATTTCGTAAAAACTAGACATAGGACATAATATTTCATAACCAATGCCACCTACCTCAAGTAAGATCTCAGGTGGATTTTTCTCTAATATTTTTCCGCTTAGCTTTCCAATCATTCTTTTATATTTTTGAACGTATATTTATTGTATTTTAAGGTTATTTTAACCATGAGTACTTTTGAAAATACCCATCTTCAAATGCTTTGATTTTATCCTTGTTTTGCAGGGTTAATCCAATATCATCAAGACCATTTAACAATCTACGTTTGCGCTCTGAGTCAACCTCAAAGTTAAAGGTTTTGTCTCCCATAGTTATAGTTTGAGTTTCAAGATCAATGGTTATTTCATTATTAAATGCAAATAATTCATCCATAGTCTCATTACTTTGAACGATAGGCAGTATGCCGTTTTTAAAACAATTGTTGTAAAAAATATCTGCAAAACTCGGTGCAATAATAGCTCTAAAGCCAAAATCTTCTAGCGCCCATGGAGCATGTTCACGTGATGATCCACAGCCAAAGTTTTCACGTGCAAGTAGAATTTGAGCATTTTTGTACTCTTGTTGGTTTAATACAAATTCTGGATTTATCGGACGTTTTGAATTATCCATTCCAGGCTCTCCATGATCAAGATAACGCCATTCATCAAATAAGTTTGGTCCAAATCCAGAGCGCTTAATTGATTTTAAAAATTGCTTAGGAATGATGGCATCGGTATCGACATTAGCACGATCAAGCGGAGCAGCAATTGAGGTTAATGATGTGAATTTTTCCATAATATATTATTTCACCTCCGAAAAATGACCAGCAATAGCACTTGCTGCAGCAATGGCTGGACTAACTAAGTGAGTGTATGATCCTTGACCTTGTCTGCCTTCAAAGTTTCTGTTTGAAGTTGAGGCGCATCTTTCCCCCACTTCGAGTTTATCGGCATTCATTGCTAAGCACATTGAACATCCAGCTTCGCGCCATTCAAACCCACTATTAGTAAATATTTTATCTAAACCTTCTTCTTCTGCTTGTTTTTTAATTAATCCAGATCCTGGCACTGCAAGAGCTAGTTTGATATTATCTGCGATATGCTTGCCTTCAAGTACTTTTGCTGCAGCTCGTAGATCTTCAATTCTGGAGTTGGTGCATGAGCCGATAAATACTTTATCTATTGCAACGGTATTAATTTTTGTATCAGCATCAAGGTGAATATATTTAAGTGCATTTCTTATACTTTCAGCTTTAACTGGGTCAGATTCATTTTCAGGGTTTGGAGTAACTCCGTCAATTGCAATTACCATTTCTGGAGATGTACCCCAAGTAACCTGAGGTTTTATATCTTTAGCGTTAAAACAAATTACCTTATCGAAATTAGCATCTACATCAGAATGAAGAGTGTTCCAATATTCTACAGCCTTATCCCAGTTATCTCCAGTTGGAGCCATAGGCTTGCCTTTAACATACTCTATAGTTTTATTATCCACTGCAACCATTCCTGCGCGAGAGCCTGCCTCAATTGCCATATTGCATAGTGTCATTCTACCTTCAACTGATAGACTTTCAATTGCAGGTCCTGCAAACTCCATTGCATATCCAGTGCCACCAGCTGTACCGATTTGTCCAATAACGTATAACGCCACATCTTTAGCGCTAACATTGTCTTGCAAGTCGCCATCAATTTGAATTTTCATATTTTTTGACTTTGCTTGCCATAGGCATCCTGTTGCTAAAACATGCTCAACTTCACTTGTACCAATTCCAAATGCTAGAGCTCCAAGAGCACCGTGGGTAGAAGTATGTGAATCACCACAAACAATACTCATACCAGGTAGAGTTGCCCCTTGTTCAGGGCCGACAACATGCACAATACCTTGACGCACATCGTTCATTTTTATTTCTTCAATTGCAAACTCATCACAGTTTTTATCTAGGGTTTGGATTTGTAATTTAGAGATTGGATCTTTAATAGCTTCAACACCTGCAGATCTATCAGTTGTAGGTACGTTATGATCTGGAACTGCCAAATTAGCTTCTAGTCTCCATGGTTTTCTATTGGCTAACTCTAATCCTTCAAATGCTTGAGGCGATGTAACTTCATGAATAAGTTGTCTATCAATATAAAGTAGATGGTTGTTATCATCGTTAAAAACACTATGTGCTGAAAATAATTTGTCGTAAAGTGTTTGTGCCATTAATCACTAGTCCTACTGATAAAATGGGACTATTTTACCTCATACAAACAGCGGTTATTTATATGTGCGGAATTTGTGGACAGTTAAGGTTTGATTTAACAGTAGTTAAAACCAATGACCTTGAAAACATGATGGCAAAGATTGCTCGCCGTGGTCCAGATGACAAAGGTCTTTGGATTAACAATAATGTTGGCTTTGGTCATAGACGCCTGTCAATTATTGATTTGTCAAACCATGCACACCAGCCCATGCAGGATGATGAGCTTGGCTTGGTTTTGGTTTTTAATGGCACTATATATAACTACAAAACACTTCGCGTTAATCTAATTGAAAAAGGTTATAAGTTTTTTTCATCTTCGGATACTGAGGTAATTCTTAAAGCTTTCCACCACTGGGGTGAAGATTGTGTCTACCATCTTGATGGTATGTTTGCATTTTGTATTTGGGATCAGAAACAAGATAAGCTTTTTGTAGCTCGTGACCGCATGGGTATTAAACCCTTATATTATAGTTTTGACAACAATCATTTTAGTTTTGCTTCAAATACACAGGCTTTGTTAGAGCTTGGGGTGGATAAATCTATTAACAAGGTGGCATTGCAACAACAACTATCCCTGCATGCTGTTGTGCCTGCGCCAAATACAATTATAAATGGTATTAAAAAGGTAAAACCAGCCACAACCCTAAGCATTAATAGCTCGGGCGATATTAAAGAAAAGACATACTGGCAGCCAAAAGCTGTGCGTCCAGAGATAGCTTTATCTGCTGATGAGTATATTGAAAAAACTCATGAATTACTAACTGATGCAGTACTAAAAAGAATGGATGCTGCAGATGTGCCAATTGGTGTTTTACTCTCGGGTGGTCTTGATTCGTCATTATTGGTAGGACTTTTAAGTGAAGCAGGGCATAAAGACATTCGTACATTTTCTATAGGTTTTGAAGATATTGACGATGAAGTCGGTTCAGAATTTATTTATTCAGATCAAATAGTTGATAAATTTAAAACTACACACAATAAATACACTATAAACAACTCTGCAGTATTACCACGTCTTGGTGAAGCTGTTGCTAATATGGCTGAGCCAATGGTTGGTCAAGACGCTGTGGCTTTTTACCTATTATCAGAACAGGTTTCAAAACATATCAAAGTAGTATTATCTGGCCAAGGTGCTGATGAAGCATTTGCTGGATATTTTTGGTATCCACGTATGCACTCTGAAACTGGCACAGAATACGAAAGATTTGCTAAACACTATGTTGATAGGCCATATGATGAATACTTACAAACCATAAATACTAATTATCAAAGCGAAAACCACACTGAAGCATGGCTTAATAAACAGTTTGCTAAAGATAATGCCTCGGAGTTTATGGATAAAGTGTTTAGAACTGATATTACTAGACTTATTGTAGATGATCCAGTTAAGAGGGTTGATAATATGACTATGTCTTGGGGTTTGGAGGCACGCGTACCGTTTATGGATTACAAACTAGTAGAGCATGCACTTAGCATTCCTCCTAATCTTAAAATGCAAGAAGAGGGTAAACATCCACTCAAACAAATATCCAGAGGATTGTTGCCAGATAGTGTTATAGATCGTAAGAAAGGTTATTTTCCAATGCCAGCGCTTAAATACGTACGTGGAGAATTTTTAGATTTTATGCGTGATATATTAAAATCTAGTAGCTGTATTAATCGCGGTATATATAATCAAAATTTTGTTAATAAGGTAATTGATAGACCAGAGGAATATATGACAGCACTTAATGGATCACGATTGTGGCATTTGGCTCTTCTAGAATACTGGTTGCAAATTAATATAGATGCTTAATTATGAGTAAAGAAAAAATAATTATCTACACTGATGGTGGTTGCAGAGGCAATCCTGGTATTGGCGGTTGGGGAGTTTGGTTACGTTATGGCGATCATGACAAAAAATTAAATGGTGGCGAAAAAGAAACTACTAATAATCGTATGGAACTCACTGCAGCAATTAAAGCGCTTGAGGCGTTAAAGTACAATAATATCTCAATTGAACTCTATACAGATTCAAAATATGTAATGAGTGGCATTAACGAATGGATTAGCAATTGGAAGGCTAAAGGCTGGAAAACCTCCAATAAAAAACCTGTTAAAAATGTTGATTTATGGCAAAGATTAGATGATTTAAATACTAAGCATAATGTAGACTGGCACTGGGTTAAAGGCCATAGTGGTAATGAAGGTAATGAGATGGCAGATGAGTTGGCTAATTTAGCAATGGATAGTATTAGTTAGGTAAATATTACAGTTAAATTTAATACCAATTAGAATATTATAATATTTAAATAGTTTAAAAAAAGCTTGCAAAGCGGTCTATAGATGGTATAAATATAGTTTTTGACTAATATCAACAAGAAGGAGAGAAATACAGTGAAAAAACTAGCATTATTATTCGGTTTATTATTGTCAATGTCATCATTTGCACATCAGGATGGCGAAAATGTAGCACCACTTGGTGCTGATGCGACTGAGGCGCAAAAGCAACTTGTTCGTGACGGTGCACAGGATGCATGTGGCGAAAAAGAAGAAGATGAAAAAGAAGAATGCGTTATGGATTTTTACGCTAATCACAACTTGCAAGAAGAGCCAAGCTGCGACTAGTAACAAGAATTTGTAATCTCCACGGGGGAGGTTATAAGTAACAACTCAATAAAGAGTTATTTTTTATATATATAAAAGAGGAGAGAAGTATGAAATTTCAAACATTAGTAGTAAGTACAGCTGTAGCAGCTGTATTATCAACATCATCAGCTTTTGCTGGTGAAAAAGCATCTGGTAAAGCAGTAGGTATCGTTAAAGGTGTTATGGAAGTTGCGGGTATTTCACGTAACCAAGATAACAAAGCAACAATTGATCCTGCATTTGCTAAGACATCTCGTCCATGTCCTCCGTTCTGTATCCAGCCAACTGCACCGTTCGCGCCTGCAGCTGTTGACACAGTAACTGAGCTAGACGTTATCCATGCAGCTCGTGATGCAGCAGGTGGCGACACTTCTGTATTAGTAGTTGATGCTCGTACTCCGGGTTGGGTTAAGAAAGGCACAATCCCACATTCAGTTAACGTTCCATTTACTAAGCTAAACTCTAAGGCTCTTGCTAAAGATCCTATGGCTGTTGTAGAAATCTTAACTGGTCAGTTTGGTGTTAAGGACCTTGATGGTGTGCTAGATTACAACAATGCTAAGACTTTATACCTATTCTGTAATGGTTCATGGTGTGGTCAGTCTCCAGCTTCAATTAGAGCACTATTAACTATGGGTTATCCTGAGAACAAGATTAAGTACTACCGTGGTGGTATGAACGCTTGGAAATCTCTAGGCTTAACAACTAAGTAATTAATTCTAAAAGGTACTCATTAATTTGAGTACCTTTTTAATCGAGGAGATAATTATGAAAACTAAACTATTTGCATTGGCAATTGCGTCAACATTTGCTTTAGGCTCTCAAGCGGCAACTTTCCATGATTCTAGTTTTAACTGGAACAACACCTCTTCTGCGCCTGCGGTAAAAGCTGGCAAGCCAGTTGGTATTGTTAAGGGAGTTTTAGAAATTGCAGGTATTTCTCGTAATGCTGATAATGGCAATACGGTAGATCCAGCATTTGCTAAGACATCTCGTCCATGTCCTCCGTTCTGTATCCAGCCAACTGCACCGTTCGCGCCTGCAGCTGTTGAAACAGTAACTGAGCTAGACGTTATTCATGCAGCACGTGATGTTGCAGGTGGCGATACTTCACTATTGGTTATTGATGCACGTACACCAGGTTGGGTGAAAAAAGGTACTATTCCGCACGCAATCAACGTTCCATTTACTAAACTAAACTCTAAGGCTCTTGCTAAAGACCCTATGGCTGTTGTAGAAATACTAACAGATAAGTTTGGTGTTAAGGATATGGATGGCGTACTAAACTACGACAATGCTAAGACTCTATACCTATTCTGTAATGGTTCATGGTGTGGTCAGTCTCCAGCGGCGATCCGTGCACTATTAACTATGGGTTACCCACAGAGCAAGATCAAATACTACCGTGGTGGTATGAATGATTGGAAGCTTTTGGGTTTAACAACTAAGTAAAGTTTGAGAGCCTTAGGTTTACTAAGAGGGGCGTTTATTGCGTCCCTTTTTTTGTCTATAATTTCCACCTCTTATGCTGACAATAGGGCAGATAGATGGTATCAAGTTGGTCATCAATATTCACAAATGGGTCGCAATGATGATGCATTTAAATGGATGATTAAAGCCGCTGATGCAGGACATGCTGCTGCTCAGAATAATATTGGCGTAAGTTATCTTCATGGTCTTGGTGTAGATGTTGATAAAAAAACTGCGTTTGAATGGTTTGAAAAATCAGCAGAGCAAGGCTATACCTATGCACAAAGTGAACTTGCCATGCTTTATTACAATGGAGAAGTTGTTGATAAAGATGTTGGTAAGGCGCAAAAATGGTGGTTAACAGCTGCTGAGTTGGGTGATGAATACGCTCAATTTAATTTAGCGTCTTTATACCTTGAGCAAGACAATATAGAAAAAGCGTATTATTGGTTTAACCAGGCGCATAAAAATAATCACAAAGGTGCAAAACTTGCACTAGACAAACTAAATGAAATTTATATTGAAAAATAAAATAATATTTTTTATTATATTTACATATTCAAATTTAAGTTTTGCCTTCTTTCCAAAACTTCCAGATTTTCCTGAACTACCAAAAATTGGTGAGTTTGATCCAAAAATTTTACAAGATTTTTACAACCAATATACCGAAGTACAGCCAAATTATGAGCGCGAAAAACGCATGATTGGCGAGATTGAAGATGCGGTGATGGATGGAGATGTTGAATACTTACCTATTGGTGACGATAAAGAAGTGTTTAGTATTTATATGGAGGGCGAGTCTGAAAATCCAAAGGGCGGTGTAATTGTAGTTCACTCACGTGGATATCACGCAAACTGGGATAGTGTTGTTAAACCTGTTCGTATAGGGCTTGCAGAAAAAGGTTGGTCGACATTGTCAGTACAAATGCCAGTACTAGAAAAATCTGCTAAATATTATGATTATGTACCAATTTTCCCTTACGCACATGAGCGTATCGATGCGGCAATTAATTTTTACAAACAACGTGGAATAGATAATATTATTCTCATTGGGCATGGTTGCGGTGCGCACATGACTATGAGTTATATTGATAAATACGGTGATGATAAGTTAGCTGCTTATGTTGGCATAGGTATGGGTGCTACTGACTTTAGACAAAAACTAGTAAAGCAGTTTCCACTAGATAAAATGCTATCCCCAACTCTGGATATTTTTGGAGAGAATGATTTTCCTGGAGTTAAGCGTATGAGTGAATACAGAAAAGGTTTATTGGATATAGCTGGCAACAAGAAATCCACTCAGCTTGTTGTTGAGAAGGCTGATCATTATTATAAAGAGGGCGAAACTGCAGAGGATTTAGTAGACACTATTGATGCCTGGCTAAATGGTTTAAAGCTATAAACTTTCTAAATACTCTAACTCTTTATCAGAAAAATCTGCAAGCTTTCGGGCTTCAATATTAAACGGTCCGCGTAACGAGTCGCCAATATGTTTTTTAATCAGCTTAATAAAAGTATTTTTAGGATCTAAATTTCTTTGTTTACATAGGTGATGAAACCAATAATTACCAATTTTTACATGGCCTATTTCATCAGTAAAAATCACATCTAAAATTTTTACCATTTGTTTGTGTTTGGACGATTCAAAACGTTTTTGAATTTTTGGAGTTACATCCAACCCCCTGGCTTCAAGCACTCTAGGAACCAGAGCCATGCGCACTAATACATCGTAAGAGGTTTCATGAGTAGCCCGCCAAAGACCATTGTGAGCATTAAAATCACCATATTTATAACCGAGAGAATTTAGATAATCGTTAATAAGATTGAAGTGATAAGCTTCCTCAAATGCAACTTGTATCCAATCGTAATAAAACTTCTCATCCATGTTTCTAAATCTATAAACAGCATCAAGCGCTAGATTTATAGCATTAAATTCTATATGGCATATTGCATGAATAGTTTTAACCATTCCTAGGTCAGATTTGTCGCGCTTAGGTACGGCTTGAAATCTTACTAGCTCAGGTTTTTCAGGCCTGCCTGGGTCTTTTATTTCTTTAATATGAAACTCATTATTAAATATGAGTTTTCTCGAGTTTTTTAAATCGTTTAATTTGTTAACAAGTGATATTTTCTTATCAACGGATGTTTCAATAAGTGCAGTATATGCTGCCTCAAATGCGTCTATATTCTCCACTATTGATTCCTTCTAATTTATAACTGCCAATTTGAGTACGTATAAGTCTTAAAGTTGGAAAGCCAACATGTGCTGTCATCCTTCTAACCTGTCTATTTTTACCTTCGGTAATTTTAATTTCGATCCAAGAGGTTGGAATATTTTTTCTAAATCTAACTGGTGGTGTTCTTTCCCAAAGCCAATCAGGTTTGTTAATTATCTTTACTTTTGCTTTTTTAGTAATACCATCTTTTAAATTAACACCTTGAGTTAATTCATCTACAGCATCTTGAGTTACTTGCCCATCTACTTGAACAATATAGGTTTTTTCCTTGTCAAATTTTGGGTGTGATATTTTATGTTGTAATTTACCATTATCAGTTAATAGCAGTAATCCTTCAGAGTCTTTATCTAGTCTTCCTGCAGGATATATATTTTTAATATTTATACAACTGGAAAGATTATCTTTTTCACCACTAAACTGCGATACAACACCATAAGGCTTGTTTAACAAGTAAACTTTAGCCATATACTTGCTTAGCTCGAGAAACAAATGCATCTAACTGTGCGTTTGCAATTGATGTAAATATAGGCGCTATAGCCATAGAAACAATTTTTGACGAAAAACTAAATTCAAGCTCTAAGCTTACTTTGCATGCATCTTCTCTAAGACTGGTAAAAACCCAATCTCCCTTAAGATGTGAAAACGGCCCATCTTTAAGCTGCATATGAATTTTCTCAAATGGGTATAGTGTATTTATTGTTGTAAATGTTTGATTTAATGCGCCTTTATTAATCTTTACCGAGGCTGTAATACTTTTGCTAGTTTGCTTTAAAATAGAAGCATCTGAACACCAGTTAAGAAATTCTGGATAACTATCAACTTGATTAACTAGTTGATACATTTGTTCAGTAGAATAGGGCACAATCGCGTTTTTAGAAATTTTATGCATGGCAAAAACTAAGAAAAAAACCTCAAGTAATACTATAGTAGTGAATAAAAAAGCACGTCACGACTATTTTATCGAACAAACCTTTGAAGCAGGACTTAGTTTAGAGGGCTGGGAAGTAAAAAGCTTGCGTGATGTAAGAGTGCAAATAAAGGAAAGCTATATTATTTTTAAAGATAATGAGGTTTACTTATTTGGTAGTCATATTTCACCACTTAAAAATGCGTCTACACATGTCAACGCTGATCCAACAAGATTAAGAAAACTTCTTTTAAACAGAATAGAAATTAATAGAATTAGAGAAAAAGTAGAGCAAAAAGGCGCGACTGTTGTTCCATTAAAACTATATTGGTCAAAAAAAGGCAAGGTAAAGCTAGAGATAGGCGTTGCTAAAGGTAAAAAGGCGCATGATAAGCGTCAAGATGTAAAATCTAGAGATTGGCAAAGAGATAAGCAAAGAGCTTTAAAAGAGCATAATAAGTAGCAACATAAGTTATTGTTAAATATCGATTTTTTTTGGAATTTGTTGTTTTGTAGTGCAAAAATAATTATAATTAACTGAAGTGCTAAATGTCTGGGGGTTGGCACAATGATAATTATGTTTTCATTCTCTTACCTCCTTAAGCTAATCCTTAGCATTTAGTATTTTTTTTGTTACATACGAATTTCGAGGAGAAGAAATGAATAAATCTGAATTAATCGATGCAATCGCATCTGGGGCTAATCTTTCTAAAGCAGATGCTGGTCGTGCATTAAACGCAGCTACTGATGCTATTACTGGCGCTATGGCAAGTGGTGACGGTGTACAACTAACTGGCTTTGGTTCTTTTGTTGTAAGAGATCGTGCAGCACGTACTGGTCGCAACCCACAAACTGGTGCAACAATTAACATCGCAGCTTCTAAAGTTGCAGCATTTAAAGCTGGTAAAGCTCTTAAAGATGCCGTAAACGGCTAATAATGGTTAATTAGTTAATCACTTATTCTAAAAAAGCACCTTCGGGTGCTTTTTTTATGCCTGATTTTTATTTAAGACCTTTGTATAAATATGAATAATCATCAAAACACTATCTTTATCTATCATTTTACTAATCACCTATATTTATGCAAAGGCCTCTATTAATAATTTATCTGCTAAGACTCTATAGGTAAAATTATCATTTAATAACTATATCTATCTTATGAGCAATCAAAAAACAAATTTATTAGGCTTAAGTAAGTCTTCACTTGATGATTTTTTTTCAAATCTAGGCGAAAAGCCTTATAGAACCAAGCAGTTTATGCAGTGGGTTTATAAAGCTCATGAGTTCGATTTTAATAATATGCTTAACCTTAGTAAAAAATTAAGGGATATGCTAGCAAATATTGCAACTCTAGATTTACCTAATATTGCAAAACAAAGTTTTGCATCTGATGGGGTAATTAAATGGGTGTTAGATCTTGGTAATAATAATCATATAGAAACAGTTTATATTCCAGAGAAAGATAGAGGTACGTTGTGCATTTCTTCTCAAGTGGGTTGTTCGCTTGCATGTCCATTTTGCTCAACAGGCATGCAAGGGTTTAATCGAAATCTAACAAGTAGTGAGATTATCTCGCAAGTAATTATTGCTAATAATTTTCTACGTGAGAAAAACAAAAGAATATCTAACGTGGTATTTATGGGCATGGGAGAGCCACTACTTAATGAAAAGGCTGTTTATGAAGTTTGTGATTTATTACTTGACGATCTTGCTTTTGGATTATCAAGAAGAAAAGTAACTATATCTACATCTGGAGTAGTGCCTGCAATGCTAAGGATGGCAGAGAAAACACCAGTATCTTTGGCGATTTCTTTGCATGCAACGAATGATGCGTTGCGTGATGAGTTGGTTCCAATTAATCAAAAATACCCAATTAAAGATTTACTTGAAGCTTGCAGAGTTTATCTAAAATCTGGCAATCAAGAGCGTCATATTTTGTTCGAATACGTAATGCTTGATGGAGTAAATGACTCTATCAATCACGCTAAAGAATTAGCTGATTTGTTAGATGGCATGGCAGTTAAGGTTAATTTAATTCCATTTAACCCATTTGAAAATACAAAATATAAAACTAG
>CAYOFV010000002.1:57857-79993 GCA_964403565.1 uncultured Piscirickettsiaceae bacterium
TTTTATTTTTACAACACAACTACAAATAATAAACAAAACCCAGCTACTACTATTGTTATAAGTGAGCCTACATCGGTGCAAGAAATAGAACTTGATAATGAAGATATACAAATCCAAGTAGTGGATAATATTGAGAGCGACAACATTGAAAGCCTTGATAAAGTAATTGAAATTTATACAAAAAACAAATGAAACCAGTTCATACAATTAAACGCAGAGTATCAAAACAAATCTTTGTTGGTGATGTTGCTATTGGTGGCGATGCACCAATATCTGTTCAAAGTATGACTAACACCGATACTATAGATGTTGAATCAACCTTGAGACAAATAGAGGCTATTGAAAATGCTGGTGCTGATTTGGTTAGAGTGTCTATTCCCTCGTTAGACGCTGCAGAAGCTTTTAAACAAATTAAACAACGGGCGAATATTCCACTTATAACAGATATCCACTTTGATTATAAAATTGCTCTTAAAGTGGCAGAGTATGGCGCTGATTGCTTGCGTATTAATCCTGGAAATATTGGTAGAGAAGATAGGGTGCGTGAAGTGGTTGCAAGTGCAAAAGATCATAATATTCCTATTCGTATTGGTGTAAATGCAGGATCATTAGAGAAAGATTTGCAGAAGAAATACATAGAACCTACTCCTGAAGCAATGGTTGAATCTGCATTTAGACACATAGATATTCTTGATAAGCTAAATTTTGATAATTACAAAATATCTCTTAAAGCTAGCGAAATTTTTATGACAGTATTTGCCTATAGGCAATTAGCATCTCAGATTGAAAATCCACTACATCTTGGTATTACAGAAGCTGGCTCTTATAGGTCTGGTACAGTTAAATCTGCAATTGGTCTTGGTATGCTTTTATCAGAAGGTATAGGTGATACATTGCGTGTATCTTTAGCTTCAGATCCGGTAGATGAAGTACGAGTTGGATTTGATATTTTAAAATCATTAAACTTGCGTAATAAAGGCGTTAATTTAATTGCCTGTCCATCGTGCTCAAGACAAAAATTTGACGTAATCTCTGTAGTAAATGAACTTGAGTCGCGCTTAGAAGATGTTAATGAATCAATTGATGCTGCAGTAATTGGCTGTGTAGTTAATGGCCCAGGTGAGGCAAAAGCAGTAGCAGTTGGCCTGACTGGAGGTGATCCAAATTTATTATATGTTGATGGTCAAAAAAGCGCCAAAATTGACAATGAATCTTTAGTTGACGAGTTAGAGTCGCAAATCAGAGCTAAACTTAAAAAGTTGTAATTTATATTAATTACGTCTTGAGCGCTTATGGGCTTTTAGTCTATATATGCCTTGAATACCCCAATAACCAATAAATGAGCTTACGATAGACACCATTAAACATCCAAGTAAGAATGGTTGCCAAATAAGCCCAAATACCTCCCAAACGTATTCGAAAGACATAATAAAGTCTTGCTCTATAGACACTCCTAAAATCCAAGCTCCTAATTTATAACATCCATAAAAAATTGGTGGCATGGTAAGAGGGTTGGTAATCCACACAAGTGCAATTGACAAGGGTAGGTTGGCTGAAAAAATTACAGCACCAGGTGCTGCAAGTAACATTTGAAACGGTACTGGAATAAATGCACAAAACAGACCAACTGCAAACGCTTTAGAAATTGAGCGTCTATTAAAGTTCCATAAGCTTGGACTATGCAAGTGTTTTGATAGCCATCCAAGATGTTTATGATTTTTTATCTCATGAGCTTTAGGAGAATAGCGTTTTAAGGTTTTTTTCATGATTTACATGCTGACACAATCGCATCTTTGTCAATGCCATATAAATTATATAATTCATCTTGAGAGCCTTGCTCGGTAAACTCATCAGGAAGTCCTAACGTATGAACAGTGTTAGTTATATTATTTGCGTTTAAAACTTCATTGATAGCGCTTCCAGCACCACCTTTTATTGAATTATCTTCAACTGAGATCAGTTTTGAATGTGATTTTGCAATATCCAAGATCATTTTCTCATCAATTGGCTTAACAAAACGCATATCTATAACAGTGGCTCCATTTTCCTTACTAGCTTCTATCGCAGAATTAAGAGTGGTTCCAAAAGCAAATATTGCAATACCTTTACCTTTGATAGCAATATTGGCTTTACCAATTTCAATTGTATTGTTAGATGTTAATTCTTCTGTATCTACATTGCCACGAGGGTAGCGTACACACATAACCCCATTAGTTGTAAAGGCAGTATTTAACATCTCATACATTTGAGAGGCGTTACTTGGAGTCATAATCACAACATTTGGAATGCATCTTAAAAAACTAAGATCAAAACTACCAGCATGAGTAGCACCGTCTGCACCAACTAGTCCTGCTCGATCTATGGCAAATACAACATTTAGCTTTTGTAGGGCTATATCGTGAATAAGCTGATCATAGCCTCGTTGCAAAAATGTTGAATAAATTGCAACAATAGGCTTTAAACCTTGGGATGCTAATCCACCGGCAAAAGTAATAGCATGTTGTTCAGCAATACCTACATCGAAAAATTGATCAGGAAATTGATTTTCAAATTCACTCATACCAGATCCTGCAGACATGGCAGGGGTTATGGCAATTAAGTCTTTGTTGTTTTTTGCAGTATTTGCAAGCCATTTTCCAAAAATATCACTATAGGTAGGCCCGCTATTACCTAAAGATTTTGGTGATATTCCATGATATCTACGAGGATCTTCTTCAGCACTAGTTAGGCCGTTGCCTTTTTTGGTAATAATATGCAACAGTCTAGGCTTGTTGTGATTTTTAAGATTATTTAGAGTTTTAACTAGTGTTGGCAGATCATGCCCGTCAATCGGTCCAAAATAATCAACACCTAACTCTTCAAACAAAGTTCCCGGAAGAATCATTCCTTTAAGATGTTCTTCAGATTTTTTTGCAAATTCTTGAATTAGTGGTACACCTTCTAAAAACTTAAGGGATTTTGATTTAACGGTTGAATAAATTTTTCCAGACATAAGTTTGGTTAAGTATTTACTCATAGCGCCAACATTTTTAGATATTGACATATCGTTATCATTAAGAATAATTAACAGGTCTGCATTTGAATCGCCAGCATGGTTAAGTGCTTCAAACGACATACCACCAGTTAAAGCCCCATCACCAATAATTGCTATTGATTTATGGTCGTTGTTATTTATGCCATTAGCAATTGCTATACCAAGTGCTGCGCTAATAGAGGTAGAAGAATGACCAGCTCCAAAAGCATCATGCTTGCTTTCTGAAGTTTTAGTAAAGCCTGAAAGCCCTGATTTTTGTCTAAGAGTGTGCATCTTATCCATACGCCCGGTTAAAATTTTGTGGGTATATGCTTGATGTCCAACATCAAATACAAAACTATCCTTGGGAGTTGAAAATACATAATGTATAGCAATTGTCATTTCAATTGTGCCAAGATTTGGCGCCAAATGACCACCAGTTTGCTGAGTGTTTTCTATTAAAAATTCACGAATATCACGCGCAAGTATTGCTAACTCGTCTAAGTCTAGATTTTTTATATCAGTAGGGGATTTAATTTTGTCTAGCAAAACAGAGTTGGTGTTATCTAAACCCTACATTATACTGTGTTTAATAAGGGTATTTTTTACCAAGATGGTCGGCGGATTTTTTGTTCTGGATCTTTTTGAATATTTTTATTTTTTATCTTAATTTTTTCATCAAAATTTCTAGCAATAAATCCAAGTTCTGGGTTTATTTTAGGCATTGGAATCCATACTTGATATCCACTACCTTTGGCAACATCAATTTTTTCACCTTTGTTGGTTTCCATTGATTCAACATTATGATCAAAACAACCATTTGGAAGAATGACTTCAATCGAGTCGCCGACACTAAACTTGTTTTTAACATCAATAAAAGCCCTGCCATCTTCGTATTTTAAAATTTCACCTACAGCTTGTTGCTTATTAGAGCGAGAATAGTTGTCAAAATAAGTTTGCAGTTCTTCAGGTTGGTGGCGACGATAAAATCCATCAGTATAGCCACGGTTTGCCAAATTTTCTAATACGCCAAAAGCCTCAGGGTTAAATTCTTTACCAGCCATAGCATCATCTATTGCTTGCTTGTAGACTTGTGCTGTACGCGCTGCATAGTAATGGGATTTGGTTCTGCCTTCGATTTTAAGTGAGTCAATTCCCATTTGCGTAAGTGTGTGTACATGCTCGATTGCACGCAGGTCTTTTGAATTCATAATATAGGTGCCATGTTCATCTTCAAAAGCTGGCATTAATTCACCTGGTCGACCTTCTTCTTCTAGTAGTACCACTTGGTCATCATTTGATTTAATTTCTTTGGCTTTTATATCACCTTCAAATGTTTCTTCAGCATCTTTTACGTCATATTTCCATCTACATGAATTGGTGCATGATCCTTGATTGGGATCGCGATGATTAAAATATCCTGAAAGTAAGCATCTACCAGAGTAAGCAATACATAAAGCACCATGAACAAATACCTCTAGTTCTATATCAGGGCATTCTTGGCGTATTTCTTTAACTTCGTCTAAAGATAGCTCTCTTGAAAGAATAATACGACTAACTCCGGCTTGCTGCCAAAATTTAACTGTTGCATAGTTAATGGTGTTAGCTTGTACTGACAGATGGATAATTTGATCAGGATATTTATCTTTAACCATCATTATCAGCCCAGGATCTGCCATTATTAACGCATCTGGATTAAGATCTATTACTGGAGATATGTCATCCATATAAGTTTTAATCTTACTATTGTGCGGAATAACATTTGATGCGACAAAAAACTTTTTGTTGTTTTCATGTGCTTCAATAATTCCTTGTTTTAATGTATCAAAATCAAAAGAATTATTACGCACTCTAAGACTATATCGTGGTTGTCCAGCATATACAGCATCAGCGCCATATGCATACGCATAACGCATATGTTTTAAACTTCCAGCTGGTGATAATAGTTCAGGTCTTTGCATATGGCGTTATTTTACACAAGGCAAAGCATAAATACCCTTGTGTATAATGTTGCGAGTATGTTTACCAGAGAAGATATTCCCAAGCTTAAAAAAGATTTGACTATTGATGCAAATTTACTTGAGCATGAGTTAAAACTTAAAACCCGGTGGGGCGTTTTTTCACCGCGAGCAATAGATGATGGTACAACTTTATTTATGCGTTATTTAGATATAGCTAGTGATGACAAATGCCTTGATCTTGGTTGTGGTTATGGTCCAATAGGAATTGCCGTTGCAAAATCTTGTCCACAGGGAGAAGTGCATATGGTTGACAAAGATTTTATTGCTATAGAGCTTGCAAATACCAATGCAAAGCTCAATAATGCAAATAATGCTAAGGCATATTTATCTGACGCTTTCTCTAATGTATCTGAGCATAATTATTTTGATCAAATACTTTCAAATGTTCCGGCTAAGGTTGGTAGAGAGCAATTAAGTATAATTCTTTATGATGCGTATGACGCACTAAAGCCCGGAGGCAAAATTACATTTGTTACTATTAACGGGTTGCGTAATTTTATTAAAGATAATTTTAAGCAAGTATTCGGTAATTATAAAAAATTAAAACAAGGTCAAAAATACACTGTAGCTCAAGCTGTAAAACAATAACTTTATATTTAAGTGTTATTTTTATATAGTTTTTTTACTATACCAAAGTATAATACTCAACATTATTTTATCAATCCGGGATTAGAAAATGGATACATTAGAAAGAATTCAACAACAAGTAGATAGTGCACCAATTGTTATTTATATGAAAGGCACTCCACAATTTCCTCAGTGCGGATTTTCAGCTCGTGCTGCACAAACTCTAGCATCAACTGGAGTTGAGTTTGCATATGTAAATGTTTTTGAAGATCAAGAAGTGTTTCAAAGATTACCAGAGTTTGCTGATTGGCCTACTTTCCCTCAAATCTACTTCAACTCTGAGTTAGTTGGTGGTGGTGATATTATTATCGAAATGGCTGAAATGGGTACGCTAAAGGGCGAAATGGAAAAGGCTACTGAAAAGTTTAATGATAAGTAATTTACCATTGGTTACAAATTGTGTAGTTTGTGACCATTGACTTTTAACCACTTTTTGCTAGATTTATAATTAGGCAGGATTTTTTCCAACATTTGCCAAAATTCTTTTGAGTGATTCTTAATTTTAGTGTGACATAGTTCATGAACTATCACATAGTCTATAGTGGCAATTGGTGCCATAATTAGCAAATAGTTAAGATTTATATTGTTTGTTGAGCTGCAAGACCCCCAAAGGGTTTTTTGCGCTTTTATTCTTACATTATTGAATTGTAAATTATATTTTTCTGAATAGAATTCTAGTCTAGGTATAGCAATTTTGTTAAATGCCTGTTTATACCATTTGTTAAATTCTAAATACCCATCACCATTTAGATAAAACTTATCTCCGTTGAATTCAACCCCATAAGGTGTATTCGTATTAACTATTAATTTATAAGTATTTCCTAGATATAAAAAATCCTCATTAGTTAAGTATTTTGCTTTGTGGTTTTTACTGATTGCTAGACTTTGCTTTTTTGCTATCCAGTTTGATTTATCGTTAACAAATTCCTCTATTTTATTAATAGATAATTTTTGCGGGGCTCTAATTACAATTGATGCATTACTATCAATTTGAATACTAAGTGTTTTTCTATTAGAGCGAATTAACTGATATTGCACTTGTGCCTCTTATTAATTTTATGCAAAGGTCTCTTTATAAATTTTAAAGCTATTTTAATAGCCAGATGCTAATTAATAAGTATAATTACACGGTTAAATAGTTAAACCATGTTGGCCAATAAAGGAGGGGCTGACAAAGGTTATTTATTCCTCCTATCATAATTAAAGGTGAATTTATGAGCGATAAGAAAAACGGAAGACCTGACGTTCCTGAAGGTGTAATGCCTTACGTAACAACAACTCAAATGGATGCTACTGAAGCAGGTTTTGTTGGTTACAAGACAACTTGGAAAGAATTCCAAAAAGAAGTAGAATACCAGACGCCAAAACGTCCATAAATCTACAAGCTGCGCAATATTCACTTTGCGCAGCAAAACCCCCTTAAGTTAATATTCTATTAACAAAAAAATTTTAGCTAGATTTAATCAACCCACTTTCTAGCATTTTCAAACATTCTCATCCACGGACTACGTTCTTCCCAATCTTTAGGATGGTGTGAATTTTGAATAGCTCTAAACACTCTTTCAGGGTGCGGCATCATAATAGTAACTTGACCAGATTCATTGGTTACACCAGCAGTTGCATTATCAGATCCATTTGGATTGTGCGGATACATGTCTGTTAGATTATTGTTGTGGTCAACATAATTAAGAACAGTGTCATTGTAGTTATTTCCAGTAAATATAGCTCTACCTTCACCATGTGCAATTGCTATTGGCATAGTTGATCCTTCCATATCTTGAAGGAAGATAGAGTTTGATTTTGCCACCTTAACTGAAGAGAATCTAGCTTCAAACTGCTCGGATATATTACGATTAAAGCTTGGCCAGTTGGTAGTTCCTGGAATTATATCTGTAAGGTTTGATAGCATCTGACAGCCATTACACACACCAAGAGCGAAACTATCATTGCGAGAGAAGAATTCAGAAAAATTATCTTTAGCTTTAGAGTTGTAAAGAATACTTGATGCCCAGCCACGGCCAGCGCCAAGTACATCACCATATGAGAAGCCACCACAAGCAACTAAACCTTTAAACTCATCTAGCGATATTCTTCCAGAAAGAATGTCACTCATATGTACATCAATCGCATCAAAACCAGCTTTATCAAAAGCTGCAGCCATTTCTATTTGCCCATTAATGCCTTGTTCGCGCAGAACGGCAATTCTTGGCTTAACTCCAGTTGTTATATACGGAGCAACAATAGACTCATTAACATCGAATGTTGTGTTAAATACCAATCCATTAGTATTTTCACTAACAGAATCAAATTCTTGTTTAGCGCAATTTGGATTATCTCTTAGTTTTGCAACTTCATATGAAGTTTTTGACCATAGTGATTGTAGAGTTGATCTGCTTTGATTGTAGATCTCATTATCATTGCAGTTAATTATTATTCTATCTTTGTTGTTAATTGTTGCAATAGTTCTTGTAGCGTTTGACAATCCAGCTGCGTTAATTTTTTGCATTACTGTATCTTTATTTGCACTGCTTACTTGAACAACACAACCAAGCTCTTCGTTAAATAAGTCTTCAATAGGATTATCTTTTGCAGATATATCTAAACCAACATGAGATGCGAAAGCCATTTCTAATAATGTAGTGATAACACCGCCATCTGAACGATCGTGATAACTATCAATTAGATTTTCTTTGTTAAGTTCATTAATTACTGAGAAAAATTCTTTAAATACTTTTGAGTCATCTAGGTTTGGCGCAGTATTGCCAATTTGGTTATACACTTGTGCTAGGCATGATCCACCCATGCGGTTTTTGCCAAAACCAAGATCGATTAATAATAATTCTGAATTTGAGTCGTTATTAAGTAGTGGGGTTTTTTGACAACGAGCATCAGGAGTTTTACTAAATGCTGAAATAATTAATGACAATGGTGCAGTTACAGATTTTTCTTCACCATTTTCAACCCAAGAACTCTTCATACTCATTGAGTCTTTACCAACAGGCACTGTAAGTCCTAATTCAGGGCAAAGATCCTCACCCACAGCTTTAACTGCGCTAAATAATTTCGCGTCTTCACCCTTGTGCCCAGATGGACTCATCCAATTAGCACTTAAACTAATATGGTTAATATCTTCAACATATCCACCAAGCATATTAGTAAGAGCTTCACCAATAGTCATACGTGCAGCGGCATTAGCGTCTACTAAGGCAATAGGCGTTCTTTCGCCCATAGACATAATTTCCCCATGATAATTATCATAATCAGCAACTGAAATTGCACAGTCTGCCACTGGAACTTGCCATGGTCCAACAAATTGATCGCGAGCCACCATTCCAGTTACACTACGATCGCCAATAGTTATTAAGAAGCTTTTATTAGCAATAGTTGGTAATTGTAAAGTACGTTCAATAGCATCGCCAATATCAATATTATTAGTGTCTAAATTTATTAATTCATCATTACTAGTTACAACATCTTTGAAAGTTTTTGGCGGATTGCCAAGCAGCACTTGCATTGGCATATCAATAGGGTTGTTTGCAAATAATTCATCACTTAGGATTAATTCTTGTTCTTTAGTTGCTTCACCTAAAACTGCATACGGAGCTCGTTCACGTTTGGCAATCTTGTCAAAGGTTTCAAGGTCTTTTTCTGCAACTGCAAGCACATATCTTTCTTGTGATTCATTACACCAAATTTCAAGTGGTGACATTTGCTTATCATCATTTGGTATTTCTCTAAGTTCGAACTTTCCACCTTTTCCAGAGTCGTTTACTAGTTCAGGTAATCCATTTGATAGCCCTCCAGCACCAATATCGTGGATTGATACAATAGGGTTATTTTCACCAAGGTTTGTACAAGCATCAATTACTTCTTGTGCACGTCTTTGCATTTCTGGATTAGCACGCTGAACTGAAGCGAAGTCCAAATCTTCGCTTTGCTCTCCACTACCAACACTTGATGCTGCGCCACCACCCAAACCGATAAGCATAGCAGGCCCACCAAGTACAATAATCTTATTGCCTGGCTCTATATTGCCTTTTTCAATGTGTTGCTCTTGTATGTGTCCTAAGCCACCAGCAAGCATAATTGGTTTATGATAGCCACGAACCTCGCCATTTGGAATTTTTTGCTCAAAAGTTCTGAAGTAACCTAAGGTGTTTGGTCTACCAAATTCATTATTAAAAGCTGCAGCACCAATAGGGCCTTCAATCATAATATCTAGGGCACTTACAATTTGCTTAGGCTTACTATAATCAACCTCCCAAGGTTGTTTTGCTCCGTCAATTTTTAAGTTTGAAACACTAAATCCACACAGTCCAACTTTTGGCTTCGAACCTTGTCCAGTTGCACCTTCGTCGCGAATTTCACCGCCAGATCCAGTGGCAGCTCCTGGATGAGGAGCAATGGCAGTAGGGTGGTTGTGAGTTTCTACTTTCATCAAAATAGCTTTGTGTTCGCTATTTTTTGTATATCTTCCATTCTCATCTGGATAGAATCTATTTGATTCATATCCCTCCATAACCGCAGAGTTGTCACTATAAACAGAAAGCAAACCTTCTGGATGTTTATGATAAGTATTACGAATCATAGCAAAAAGACTTTTTGCCTGTTCTTCACCATCAATCTTCCAATCTGCATTAAAAATCTTATGGCGACAGTGTTCTGAATTTGCTTGAGCAAACATCATTAACTCGATATCGTGAGGATTTCTATTAAGTTTGGTAAAACTCTCAACTAGATAGTCAATTTCACCGTCTGATAGTGCTAGTCCTAATTCGATATTTGCCTTTTCAATTGCTTCTTTTCCATTACCTAAAATATCAACACTTGTATATGGCTTAGGCTCAAATTCATCAAATATAAAATGAGCATCATTCTCTGAGTCAAGAACTGATTCGGTCATCTTATCCATGATTATTGATAATATTGTATCTTTGTTTTTAATTTGTTTATTAAAGTGATAAATAATTCCACGTTCGATACGCTTAATATTTTTAATATCGCACAAATGAACAATATCACTAGCTTTTGATGACCAAGGCGAGATTGTTCCTGATCTTGGAATAATAATAATTGACTCTTGGGCGTTGTTTATATCAATTTTGTGTGTATAAGACAACAACTTATCCAAATGAGATGTTTGTTTATCCGATAACTCTGACTCAAGATCAGCAAAGTGTATGTACTCAGCCCCTAGTAAAGTTATGTTTTGCTCTAAAGCAATTTTTGCTTGTAGAGTTTGTATTTGAAACGCTCTAAGAGCGCTTATACCACGGTGGGTGTAAATCATAGTTGTTCCATTACTTCGTCAGATATATCGGCATTGTGGTACACTTCTTGCGTATCATCAAGATCTTCAAGGCGCTCGATAAGTTTCATAAATTTTTGTGCATCACCCAGATTAAGCTCAACTCTATTTGCAGGATCCATGGTGATTTCTGAATGTGCTGGCTCAAGATTTGCTTGAGTTAAAGCATCTTTTACTGTGAAAAAATCTTCAGGGGTGGTTATAACATCAATTGACCCATCATCATTACTTATAACATCTTCAGCTCCAGCATCAAGTGCCGCTTCCATAATTGCATCTTCATCACCAGATGCAAAGCTAATAAAACCTTGTTTAGTAAATAAATAGTTAACCGAGCCATCGGTTCCAAGGTTACCACCATGTTTGGTAAATGCATGACGCACATCGGCTACAGTTCTATTACGGTTATCAGTTAGTGTATCAACCATAATTGCAGTACCACCAGTTCCATAACCCTCGTAGCGAACCTCTTCGTAGTTATCACCATCAACATCGCCACTGCCACGTTTTACTGCATTTTCAATGGTGTCTTTTTTCATATTAGCAGCAAGAGCTTTGTCAATAGCTAAACGCAATCCAGGATTATTTTCAATTACACCGCCACCTTGTTTTGCAGCAATTACAATCTCTTTGATTAGTTTTGTAAATATCTTCCCACGTTTAGCATCTTGAGCGCCTTTACGGTGTTGAATATTGTGCCATTTACTGTGTCCTGCCATTAGCTTTTCTCCATTTTATGCTGAGCCAGATTTTACCTTAAGCAGTAAAATCAAGTAGTTTTTGTATTGACTCTTTGGCTTGTTTTCCAATGTTTTCGTCAATAATTATTTCGTTGTTCTTATTTGTAATTGCCTCAAGGCAATTATCTAAATTATTCATTGCCATCCATTCACAATGGGCGCAAGATTCACAATCAGCTCCAACTCCCATTGCAGGAGCTTCAATTAGTTTTTTGCCTGGGGCAACTTCACGCATTTTGTGAAAAATTCCATTATCTGTTGCAATAATAAATGTATTTTCATCTCTATCTTTAACTGCATCAATAAGTGCGGTAGTTGAGCCAACTACATCTGCCAAATCTACCACCTCTTGTGGTGATTCTGGGTGTACTAGAATTGCAGCATCAGGGTGGATTGCTTTAAGTTTTTTTAGCGCATCGGCTTTAAATCTTTCATGAACTACACATGAGCCTTGCCATAGTAGCATATCAGCACCAGTTTCGTTTTTTACATAATTACCCAAGTGTTTGTCTGGCGCCCAAAGAATTTTTTCACCCTTGTCTTTTAGATGTTTAACCACTTTAAGTGCGCTACCAGAGGTAACAACCCAGTCTGCTCTTGCTTTTACTTCAGCTGAGGTGTTGGCATAAACTACAATAGTGCGATCTGGATGCTGGTCACAAAATTTTGCAAATTCTTCAATTGGGCAATCTTCATCCAAAGAACAAGTAGCTGCTAAATCAAGTGATAATACAGTTTTTTCTGGAGAAAGAATTTTTGCAGTTTGCCCCATAAACTTAACTCCTGCTACCACAATAGTATCAGCATCGGAGTTTTGACCAAAGCGAGCCATTTCTAACGAATCAGAGACCTTACCTCCAGTTTCTTCAGCTAAAGTTTGCAATTCACCACTAACGTAGTAGTGAGATACCAATACGGCATTATTTGCCTTTAGTTCAGCTTTAATCTTATCAGCTGTAGACATTTGCTTATTCTTGTTCTGGAAGATTTACCTTGATATTTAATTCACGCAACACTTTTCTTGGTACTGAAGCAGGAGCATCTGTAAGTAGACATGCTGCAGTTTGTGTTTTAGGGAATGCAATTACATCACGAATAGATTCACTACCAGTCATAATCATTACTAATCGATCAAGACCAAACGCCATACCACCATGCGGAGGACATCCATATTCTAAAGCATCTAGTAAGAAGCCAAATTTATCTTGTGCTTCTTCATCGCTAATCCCTAGAAGTTTTAATACTTTTTGTTGCATATCTACTTGATGGATACGAATTGACCCGCCACCAACTTCAGATCCATTAATAACTAAATCATATGCACGTGATAAGGCTGTGTTAGCCGTAGCTTCAAGTTCATCTGCATCAACACTTGGGGCAGTAAATGGGTGATGTATTGCACTAAGTGATCCATCATCATCAACATCAAACATAGGAAAGTCAACTACCCAAATTGGCGCCCAATCATTAGTGTATAAATCAAGATCTTTAGCAAGTTGTTCACGTAGATTTCCAAGCGCTTCATTTACAATTTTTATCTTATCAGCACCAAAGAAAATAATATCTCCAGTTTCTGCACCAGTCGCCTCAATTACTTGATTGGTAACATCATCACCTAAAAATTTTAGTATTGGTGATGCTGGTCCATCTTCATTTAATTTAATATAAGCCAAGCCTTTAGCTCCATAGATGCTTACATATTTTGTGTATTTGTCAATATTTTTACGACTAATTGATGCTCCACCCGGAACTCTTAGTGCTGCAACTCTACTTTTTGCATCACTTGCAGGGCCAGAGAAAACTTTAAAATCAACACCTTGCATTAGTTCATTCATATCTACCATTTCTAATGGGATACGCATATCAGGTCGATCTACACCGTATTTATCCATCGCATCAGCATATGAGATTTGAGGGAATTCATCGCCTAAATCAACATCGATAACTTCTTTAAACATACCGCGCGTCATATCTTCCATCATTGACATAATTTCATCTTCGTTCATGAATGAGGTTTCAATATCTAGCTGGGTGAATTCAGGTTGTCTATCGGCACGCAGATCTTCATCTCTAAAACATTTAACAATTTGATAATAACGCTCCATGCCCGACATCATTAGTAGTTGCTTAAACAACTGTGGAGATTGCGGAAGGGCAAAGAAATCTCCAGCATGAGTACGTGAAGGCACAAGATAGTCACGCGCACCCTCAGGAGTTGCTTTGGTTAAGAATGGAGTTTCAATATCTAAGAAATCATTTTTGTCCATAAACTCACGCATAAAGTGAGTAACTGCACTACGCAATCTTAAGCGTTTTTGCATATGGTTGCTTCTAAGGTCAAGATAACGATACTTTAGCCTTACCTCTTCAGAAATATCATCACTGCCGATTTGGAATGGAGTAGGTTTTGAGGCATTAAGAATTTCAATACTATCAGCAACAACTTCAATCTCACCAGTTGCAAGCTTAGGGTTTATTAAACCATCTTCTCTGGCAATAACTTTACCACTAACTTTAAGAACAAACTCATTACGAATACTTTCAGCTAAAGCAAAATCACCCATATCTGGATTAACTACTACTTGAGCAATGCCACGCTTATCTCGAAGGTCTAAGAAAATTACACCACCATGATCACGACGACGATTTACCCAGCCACAAAGCTCAATTGTATTGTCAATATTATCTTTATTTAACTCACCACAATAATGTGTTCTCATTTTTTTCTTTTCCTCTTTATATTTGGTTTTTATTTAGGCGTTACTACACCTGTAGAAATAATTAGTTTAAATGCTTCATCAACACTCATATCAAGCTCAATAACTTCATCTTTAGGGATCATAATGAAAAATCCAGAAGTAGGGTTAGGGGTTGTTGGAACATAAATATTGACAATTTCTTGACCTATCTTATCCTCAACCTCGCCATGATAGTCTCCAGTTTGGAAAGCTATAGTCCACATACCTTTTCTAGGGTATTGAACTAGTAGGGCTTTTTTAAAACTGTTGCCAGTTGAGCTAAATACTGTATCGGATAGTTGTTTTAGGGCTTTGTAAATACCTCTAAAACCTGGAATTTTATTTAGTAGTTTTTCCCAAAGTTGTACTAATTTGTTGCCAATATAATTACTAACTAAAACTCCAGTAACAACAATTATTAGAATCACCCAAAGTATTCCAGATCCAGGAATACTCGCACCTAGATTAAACAGATTTTCAGGTAAGTATTTTGCCGGGACGATATTGTTAACTAACTCTAAGAAGAATTTGATAACAACAATAGTTAGACCAAGTGGAATCCAAAACAATAGGCCTGAGATAAAATAGTTTCTAAGGTTTTTCAAAAGCGTAAATAATAAGCCTAAATTAATAGAGGATTATTTTAGCATAGAGGATATGTTTTATACTGACTCTTCCTCGCGTAGAGTAAGAATTTCATAACCATCATTAGTTACTAAAATTGTATGCTCCCATTGTGCTGAAAGAGACTTGTCTTTTGTAGTAACCGTCCAGCCATCAACCTTAGAAGTGTTAACCTCGTATCCGCCTAAATTAACCATAGGTTCAATAGTAAAAGTCATACCTGCTTCAAGTATTGGACTTTTGTCTGTTTTACCATCATCGTAATGAACAACTTGAGGTTCTGCATGAAATTTGGCACCAATTCCATGTCCGCAATAATCCCTTACTACAGAGCAATTATTTTTCTTGGCGTGAGCATCAATTGCCAAAGCAATATTACCTAATTTAGCTCCTGGTTTAACTTGCTCTATACCTTTGTACATGCATTCTTGAGCAATGCGACAAATTCTTTGTGCTTTAACACTTGATTTGCCAATGATAAACATTTTAGAAGTATCGCCATGATAGCCGTCTTTGATAACGGTTATATCAACATTAACAATATCACCTTTTTTTAGCTTTTTTTCTCCAGGAATGCCGTGACACACAACATTGTTTATACTAGTGCAAATAGATTTTGGAAAGCCATGATAGTTTAAAGGTGCGGGAATTGCGCCTTGAACATCAACAATATAGTCATGACAAATTTTATCTAACTCTTCAGTGCTAACACCTGCAACAACATGTGGAGTAATCATATCAATTACATCAGCTGCCAAGCGTCCTGCTTTACGCATTTTCTCAATTTCATCAGCTGATTTAATATCAATTGCCACTTTTTTGTATCTCCTTAGTTGTTGGCCATTTGTTTTGCTCTATTTTCCAAAGCTTCAATCCTAGATTCAAGTGAAGGATGTGAAGAAAATAAAGCCATGATGCCACCTTTGTCGTTAATACCGAACGCTGCCATTTGTTCTGGCAATGCATCAGGCTCAACCTGTCCTAGTCGTTTTAATGCGCCAATCATGTTTGAATGTCCTGCAAGATCAGCTCCTCCAGTATCGGCCACATACTCACGCTTTCTTGAGAAATACATAACAATAGTTGAAGCTAGAACTGAAAGGATAATTTCTGCAAAAATAGTGGTGATGAAATAACCAATTCCATATCCACGGTCATTTTTAAGAATAACACGATCAACAAAATGACCAATAACCCTAGAGAAGAAAATCACAAAAGTATTAACAACTCCTTGAATTAAAGTAAGGGTAACCATATCGCCATTTGCAACATGACTCATTTCATGACCAACAACAGCCTCTACTTCTCCCTTGTTCATTGAATCTAACAGGCCTTGAGATACTGCAACCAAAGCATTATTTTTACTTGCGCCAGTTGCAAATGCATTCATTGCGCTTGATGGGAAAATAGCCACTTCAGGCATATTAATACCAACAATTTTTGCTTGTTTTTCTACCGTATCAATTAGCCACTTTTCTACATTAGTTGATGGAGTTTCAATTACTTGAGCTCCAGTCATACGCTTAGCAGCCCACTTGCTTATAGCTAGAGAAATAAACGCTCCACCAAAGCCAAATACTGAGGCAAAAATAAGCAGTGCATTTAGATCAAGATCAGCTCCATTTTCTTTAAGTAGAGTGTCAACACCAAGTATTCTTAAAGTGATACTTAAAAGAACGATAATGGCAATATTGGTCGCCAAAAATAAAAATATTCTTTTCATATTTTCTTCCTAATTAATCGAATGCTTAATAGATATGGGTATTATCGTCTAGATTCAAGTCTATTTGGTACAATAGTTGTATGCTTAAGTATGTGTTGATTTTATTTTTATTTATCTCCGGATGTGAAGACACAAAGGATCCGCAGGACGATATTGTAAAGCCAACTTCTAAAGTTAACAGTCAAACCAATAATATTGATAACAATAAACCAATTTGCCAAGATTTGTCAGTTTCTAAGTGTCTAGAAATAATAATACCCGCCCTTTGGGACAGGGAGATTGAGAGAGATTGCTCTTAAAGTTTTAACTTTAGGTTTTCATCCACTTCAAAACTTACATCTGTTTTGTCGATAGGGCACACGTACTCAAGCTTCACAGCCTGAAGTTTTAAATCTTCTTTAGTGTTGTTATCTGCATGTCCATACATTCGATCACCAATTATTGGATATCCAATGCCGCTTAGATGTTTTCTGATTTGATGTTTTCTGCCAGTTTCAATATCAATACTTAAAAGCGATTTTCCTTCTTTATACTGCAGTAAACTTACATGACTTATTGCGCTTTTTCCATCTATAGGCTGGTCAATAGTAACATTCTTTTTAAACTCTCTGTCCACAATGGCATTGTATGTTTTGTGAATTTTTCTATTTGCAAATAGATCAGATAATGCTTTAGCCATTTGTTTGTTATGAGCAATTAGCATAAGTCCACTAGTTGCTCTATCAAGCCTATGCACTAGAAACGTATCGCGTTTTAGTTGTTTTTCCACTATACGTGTAAGGGCAGAATGATCACCCCATTTACTACCTTGGGAGAACACTCCAGCTGGCTTAAACCAAATACTATATGATTTTTTATCCAAAATCATTTCTGCTTGTTTAGTTGTGCTTGAGAGTATTTTTTCATTGTAGTAAATGTAAACCTCGTCGCCTTTGTTTAGATTTTTTTTGGCTCGGCGCACGCGTTTAGTTTTTTTGCCATGTTTTACCCAGACACAGCCTTTTTCCATTGAGAATTTTAGTATTTGTTTGGATAGGTTAATATTTTGAGATAGTGCATCAATTAACAGAGTATTCTGCTTATCAATGTTTATTTTTTTCTCAATAACTACGGCCATAAATTAAAATAATACCTATGAACAGTATTAGAAGATTTTTATTTAAAGATTTAGACATTCGCGGACAGTATCTATCTCTTGACTCAACTTGGCAAGAAATAAATCAGAATCGTGGTTATCCAGAGGTAATTAGAAACCTGTTTGGTGAAGTTGCAGCTTTAAGCGTTATGCTAGCAAATGGCATGAAGCACAAAGGTAATCTCACTATACAGATTCAAGGCAATGGTTACATTAATTTAATTTTAGTTGAAGTAACGCACGATCTAAAAATCAGAGGCATGGTACGCACTAAGGATGATGAGAATCTAGCAAGGGATGATGATCTGTTTGGCAAAGCCATGATTGTTGCCACTTTGTATAATTCACAAACAGATAAACATTTCCAGTCTATTGTTCCAAGAAACCCTAAAGGACTTGTCCAAACTTTTGAAGATTACTTTGCCACTTCAGAACAACTTGAATCACGTATATGGATTGCTAGCAATAAAGACAATCTTTCGGCTATGCTGATCCAGAAAATGCCTGAAGATAAAAATCATGATTCTGAAAACTGGGATAGAGTTACTACTCTTGCACAAACCATAACTGATGAAGAATTGATTAAGCTTGATGCTCAGTCCATACTTCACCGACTATTTCACCAAGAAGTACTTGAGTTATTTGATGAAAAATTTGTTAAATATGAGTGTTTGCAAAACAAGGATAAATTTGAAAAAGTTATATTCAATCTAGGCGAAAAAGAAGCTAGAAAACTACTTGATGAAAATGGTGAGATTGCAATTCATAATGAAATTTGCAATAAGCATATTTTCTTTAACGCAAAAGATCTAGATAGAATTTTTGCTTAGACATTCTGTATTTTTTAATCTTTTCTAGCTTTTTTAATATCTTTGAATTTTTTAAAGATAAAAATTAGGATTAAAGAAAAAACTACCGATCCAACAAAGGCCACAGTAGAAAAACCTCTTTTTGATTGGTAATTATTGTCAGCTTTTAGTTCTGGCCTATTATCAGCATGTTGTTTACAATCGTTTGAAATAGAAGTTGTGTCATTAGAATTGTAGTTATTATCTATACAATTCTCTGTGGCCGAACTAGAGAATACAAATATAGAAATAATAATTAACAATATACTTTTCATTTTTTTACAAACTGCACTTTACCAATAAATCATTTATTAGCTTTTTTTATCATTTGTTCAAGTTCCTTAATTAACTCATTATTGCTATCAATAAGTTTTTTAAGGTTGTCTTCCCTTGTTTTGGGTTCAACTTGTTTCTTTGATTTGACTGGCATTATAAAAACAAAATTACAATTTGTAGCGCTTTGTCAATTTGTATATAAATTTTTTAAGTGCCTTTTAGTTGTATATGGCCATATAAACAATACACAAACTAGATATTGTTATAGGCAAATTAAGAATGTTTTTTAATGTAGTGAGTAATACATAACAGTCTAGCTATTAACGGAGTACCTATAACAAATATATTTTGTATTGTACCTGAATTTATCAATAACCATAAATTATTTATGGTTATTGATATTTTCGGCCTTAACTCCGTTGTAAATATCCAATAGTAGAATATCCACAAAGTTTGTAAGTTAAATAAAATAAGGCGTATACTTGATCTAGCAGTTCATTTTGTACCTTGTTATAAGTGTTGCTATATGACTGCTCTAATAATAAATACAACGGGGGTTTTATTGTTAGCAAATATAAACTTGAGGAGAGAGATATGAAAAAGAAGAAGGGAGTACTGTTTGTTAGTGCTGTTGTAGTTGGAATATCATTCAATACCATAACTAATGCCCATGATCACGTTTCGCCAAGCGAAAGTGGCGCGGTCACTGCAGTTGGTTTGATTGAACAATGGGTTGGGGCTGGCGCACCAAATTCAAACTTTAACTATACTGACGTTAGTGGAAAAACACATACGGCATCTTTTGATAAAGACGTATTAACGTTATTTACTGAGAGTAACAAGTGGTTTCGTAATCAGCAATCTTGCGCTAGTTGTCATTTTTCCAATGGTGAAAACTCATTTCATGAAATGGATTTAACTTCATATGAAGGGTTGATGAACGGTGGAGATGTACTTTCTAAACCGCCAGGAGTTCCATTATTTGGCCAATCTATTGTGGGTGGTACAAATTATGATTGGAGTCATTCTAAAATGAAAGAAAGACTAAGAGATAATCGTATGCCGCCAGGGTGGCAGTTTGATATTACTGAGGCAAACAGAGATGGGCCGTGTGTAGAGGTAACTAACGATGGTGCAACTATTGTTAAAGAAGGTCATGGTCTAAAATATGGTTGTGAAAACAATGCTTTAGGGTTGATTGGTGCCTGGGTAGATGCAGGAGCTCCTCAACATAAAAGAGTACCTTATGGTGGCGGTATGATCGATTTTGACAAAGATGTGTTGCCATTTTTTACTAAGTTTGGAACATGGTTTGAAAATTCACAATCATGTGCTTCTTGCCACTTTGGCAATAATGAGAATTCATTCCATGAAATGGATTTAACTTCATATGCAGGCTTGATGCGTGGAGGTGATGTACTTTCTAAACCGCCAGGTGTGCCGTTATTTGGTCAATCTAAAATTGGCGCTACTGACTATGACTGGGGTCACTCTAAGATGAAGAGTAGATTGCGTAATAATCGTATGCCTCCAGGGATTACGTTTGATATAACTGAGGCAAATCGCGATGGACCGTTTATAAATCCGACGCATTAATTAGCGTTATAACCAAAAAAAGCCTGCAGGTTGAACTACAGGCTTTTTTATTATTAATAAAAAATCTTAATAAAAATGCTGAATACAATTTTAATATTGACAGTGGTTTTCTTTACTTTAACTTCTTCTGTTTTTTCTGAAACAAATACAGCTAAGGGCTTTATTCAGCCAGAATGGCAATATAAACAAGGTGATTCACCATTTCATACAGCGCCAATCATTAAAAATGACAAGGTTATCGTCATACCAAAAAACGGACATATTGATATTATTTCGTTAAAAAATGGTCGAAAAATATGGAGCAAGGTGCATGCTAAAGGTATATGGGGGCGTTCTTTATCCGCAGGTGTAAGTAATCTTTATTATGGAACTAAAAATAAACAGTTGTGTGCAGTTGAAATTGACACGGGAGAGAGTAGATGGTGTGTGGAATTTCTAAAGAATGTACAAAGGGCGCCTTTGGAGCATAACAATAAAATATATGTTGTTACTGCAGAGTTGGGGCCTGGACTAAGTGGAGATAAAACTAAGGGCGGTAGTGTATATGCTATTAATTTAAATGATGGCAGTATTATTTGGAAGGTAGATACTAATAACTACGCAATGCAATCCCCAGTTATTAACAATAATACGCTATATGTTGCTGGTAGCTATGACGACCCATCTGTTGATATAGATGAAGGCGGGCCTGTTTCTATAATTGCATTAGACATTGTTAATGGAAGTAAAAAATGGCAATATTTATCAGAGGATGGTTTTATTAAATCTTTGTACGCTACTGACACAAACCTTGCTTTTGTTGGTTATCAAGACTTTATTAGTTCTTTAGATATTGGTACAGGAAAATTATTATGGAGAAAAGACAGTGGTAATTGGGTTCCTGCTATAAGTGGTTTTGACAATACTATCTATTATGGATCTGCAAATACTAATGTCCATGCTTGGGATATATCTAGCGGTAATTCAATTTGGAAATACAATATTGAGAATGGTTCGTTTAATTATGTTTTGGATGCTCCTATAAGAATTGACAACGATATATTTTTTCTTAGCCAAAGAGGGGAGTTATTTGTACTAAATGCTAATAATGGAAAGCCAAAAATTCACCAAAAAACAGACATTACTGCACATGTTGGTTTGTCAACAAATGGCAGGTGGGTGGTTATAGGTGATTCTACCGGTACAGTCCATGCGTACGACTTAAATTCCTTATCTTATAATAATTAAAATAACTTAAACTCAAGCTTTTTAACCCTTTCACGCTTTGGCGTTTTCCACTTTTTGTCATCACTTCTGCATAATAATCCTGCAGACACTCTTTCTTTGTCATTTTTTATAGTTTGTATATAGTTTCTACAATATGTTCCAGATTCTAATTTAACAAAATTTATAAAGTATGGATAAAGGAGGTCGCTTTTTGCGGTCTTTTTTTTGAAAAGTGGGGCGAGAAACGGGGCTCGAACCCGCGACAACCGGAATCACAATCC
>CAYOFV010000003.1:0-58635 GCA_964403565.1 uncultured Piscirickettsiaceae bacterium
CTTGTTTTTAGATAGAAGTTATATATCGAAATCCATATATCTAAATTTATTGAGAACTTTCAATAAATACAGGTGATTAGCAAAATGATATATTTTGCCGAATTGGGTGTTTTATTAAAGCCAGTCCCAGCAGGGCTTCGGCAGATTTTAATAAAATACTCAAGTTGGCAGGAGATGGTGTTTTGATGATTATTCATATTTATTAAAAGGCCTCTTATTAACTCTTTAAAAGGAAAACTATGTATTTTAAAAACTCTATTGCCTACGCTATTATTATTACCATTGTTATTATCACTGTTGGTAAGATTTTCACTAACTTAAACTCATTCAAGGCTGTTGATAATTCAACTCTTGAAGATAGAATTAAACCACTTGGACAGGTGCATGTTCAAGGCGATGCTATCAAAGCCGCCCCAATTAAGGCTGCAGCTAAAAAACCTGCAAAGAAATCTAAAAGTGGTGCTGACGTTTACACTCAATCATGTGCAGCTTGTCACAGCATTGGTGTTGCCGGTGCTCCGAAGATGGGTAATAAAGACGATTGGACTTCAAGACTTAAAGGTGGAATTGATGCGTTAGTTAAAACTGCAATTACTGGTAAAGGTGCTATGCCACCAAAAGGAACTTGTGGCACTTGCTCAGAAGCCGAATTAAAAGCTGCAATCGAGCATATGACAAAATAAAATAAAAAAATCTTATTTATATCAAAGGGCTAGGCGTCTACAAAGATTCCTAGCCCTTTGTCTTTCTTAACCTTGTTAGCTTCAAATACTTTACCATTCATAGCTATATACACACCATTGGCATTGTTTTGTACAGCACTTAAGGCAATTCCCAAATTAAATAAAGCATCAGAGTTGTTAATTGAGTATGGAATCATTGAGCCAAATAACACAACTACTTTATCTTTAATTTGATCACCAAGCAATTTAGCAGTTTGCACAATTGTATCTGTGCCATGGGTTATTACAATTTGCTTAGCATTAGAGTTAATACACTTAGATAAAATCAACTCACGATCATTATCTGACATATCTAAAGAATCCTTTAGAAACAGAACTTCACTTTCAGTATTAACCATTGAACGCCCACGATTAAGCATATCAACAATATGCGTCTGATCAAACTCCAGCTCGCCTGTTAGTTCGTTATAAACCTTATCAATCGTCCCGCCAGTTATTAAAAATTGAATACTCATTTTGTATATAAAAATTTGAAAATTTTACAAATTAGTAACTTTAGTCTCTTTTGCCAAAAATATCAGTACCAATTCTAACAAAAGTAGCACCATTTTCAATCGCTAAATCCAAATCATTACTCATTCCCATTGATAAAGTGTCAAATTCTGGGTGTTTTTGCATAATTTTGGCCATTTTTTGAAAACTTTGCTCTGCATTGTCAGGGCTGGGAATACACATAAAACCTCTTAGAGAAATATTTTGGAAATTTTCAAAATTAGTGATAATTTCATCAATTTCCTCTTCTAAAACTCCCGATTTTGTTGATTCATTGTCAATATTAATTTGCAAAAGCACGTTAAGCTTACCAAGTTCTTTTGGCCGTTGATCATTAAGCCTTTTAGCAATTTTTAACCTATCAACACTATGCACCCAGTCAAAATTTTGCGCAATTTGTTTGGTTTTGTTAGACTGGATAGGACCGATAAAATGCCAAATAAGATCTTGAGCTTTGAGAATTTCAATTTTTTCTAGAGCTTCTTGCAGATAATTTTCACCAAAGTGTTTTTGCCCTGCGTTAATGGCTTGTTGTAGATCGCTCGCTGGCTTGGTTTTACTAACAGCAATGAGTATTACTTGATTTTTCTCATCAACAGCATCAATACGCGCTTGAACTTTTTTTAAATTTTGCGCAATCATTTAAAAAGAAATAGTCTCATGACCCACACCGGGTGTGAGTCTAAAAAATAGTTGAAGCATTAAAAACCGGGCCATCTACGCAAACGCGCTTCATCGCTGAACCAGTATCGGTTTGTACTTCTACCACACAACCAGCACAACCACCCACACCACAAGCCATATGTTCTTCAAGTGAAACTTGGCAAGGCAAATCATACTCTTTTGCAAGATTGGCAACCGCTTCAAGCATTGGATGCGGACCACAAGAATAAACTTCAACCTGTGCAAGCTCATCTGCCGATAAGCTGTCTAAATACACTTTGGCCAAATCAGTTACATAACCTTGGTACACACCATCATAGTTTTGCAAACTTGCTAGGCGACAATCAACACCCCAATCTTCTAATTGAGGCATAGTATGTGTAGCACCAGCATAATCTTTACCATTATCAGCTATCTTTTCATCAAATGGAAACGGCACTTCTGATCCTAGTATTGCAAAAGGCTTGTAATCAGTGTCTTTTATATCCTGAGCTATAGATATCATTGGCGGCATGCCCACACCACCACCAATTAATAGTGGTCGCTTCCTGTCAGTAAGTTTAAAACCATTGCCAATCGGGCCTAAAACTGATAATGTTTCGCCAATTCTACGCTCTGATAGTTGTTTAGTACCCTCGCCCACAATCTTGTATAAAAGATCAAAAGTTTCGTTTTCCTTATCTACCGACATAATAGATATCGGTCGACGCAAAGGCAATGCAGCAGATACAGTTACATGAACGAATTGCCCAGGTTTAGTATTGTTGGCTATTTCCTTTGAGGCAAGAGTAAGAATACACTGGTCACCATCAAATTTATAATGTGCCAAAATCTGACAATCACAAACCTTTATTGTGTCTCTATTAGCTTTACTCATTGCAAGTAATAAGTGTTCCTACACCGCTATCAGTAAATACTTCAAGTAGTACAGCGTGGGGTACACGACCATCAATAATATGAGTAGATTTAACTCCGTTTTTTACTGCCGACAATGCACAGCCAATTTTTGGCAACATACCACCGTAAATGGTTCCATCTTCAATCAAACCATCTACTGTTTTTGCATCTAAACCGGTAAGTAGATTTTCATCAGCATCTAGAAGACCTGCTGTATTTGTTAGCAAAATTAGCTTTTCAGCATTCAGAGCTTCGGCAATTGAGCCTGCCACTAAATCTGCATTAATATTGTAAGAAAATCCATCCTTACCCACACCAATTGGTGCAATAACTGGAATAAAGTCGCCCTCAAGTAATAAATCAATTACTGATGTATCAATATCTGACACTTCGCCAACATGACCAAGATCAATTATCTCTGAGGTTGGCTCAATATCGTGATTAAGTTTTTTTGCTGAGATTAAACTGCCGTCTTTACCGGTAAGGCCGATTGAGTGACCACCATGCTGATGAATAAGATTAACAATCTCTTTATTTACCAATCCGCCAAGCACCATTTCAACTACATCCATAGTCTCAGAGTCAGTTACACGCATACCACCGATAAACTCACTTTCTTTACCGATTTTTTCTAAAGTTTTTCCAATTTGTGGCCCACCACCATGTACCACGATTGGATTCATGCCAACTGATTTCATCAACACAATATCACGTGCAAAGCTTGATTTAAGCTTTTCATCTACCATTGCATTACCACCGTATTTAATAACGATAGTTTTGCCTTGAAACTTTTGAATATATGGCAGCGCTTCTGTTAAAACGCTGGCAATATTATGTGTGCTGTTTGACATAATTAAAACCAAAATAATTTTTGTGTTATTTTACTTAATGAAGATGCAATCAAGCCGATTATTTATTTTGACAACCAAAACCACCAAATAACACTAATTATTAGAATCAGTCCTAAAACATTAACTAATATTATCATTAACCACTCCTAAGTTTTATATGGCGCAATCTGTTGGCATTACTAACTACAGTTAATGACGACATTGCCATTGCAGCGCCAGCTATCATTGGATTAAGCAATATTCCAAATACTGGATATAAAATCCCTGCAGCAACGGGTATGCCAAGTGAATTGTATATAAACGCGCCAAATAAATTTTGTTTAATGTTTCTTGTTGTTAGCTTAGAGATATGTATCGCATCCACCACAGAATATATAGATCCTTGCATTAAGGCTATATCAGCACTCTCAATCGCAACATCTGTACCGGTGCCAATTGCAAATCCAATGTCTGCTGCAGCTAGTGCAGGGGCGTCATTTATACCATCTCCAACCATGCCAACAATATTGCCATCTGCTTGAAGCTGTTGTATTTTCTCTGCCTTTTCACCAGGCATAACTTCTGATACAACATCAGTAATATTTACCAAACGCGCAACAGCTTCAGCGCTAGATTTATTATCACCAGTAAGCAAAACTACCTTTACTCCTAAGTTTTGCATCTCCTCTATAGCTTTAGCAGAATCTGGTTTAATTGAATCGGCTACAGTAATTACTGCTGCTGCCACTCCATCAATAGCTAAATAAATTGGCGTTTTTGCTTCTTTAGATCGTAATTTCGCCTCTGTACGTAATGCCTCTATATCAACCTTATATTGCTGCATTAGCCTTTCATTGCCAAACAATACTATTTGTTTGTTTACATGCGCCTTAACACCCTGTCCGGTAATTGAATCAAACTTATCACAAGAGCTGATATTTAAATTTTGTGCTTTTGCATGATCAACAATTGCTTGTGCTAACGGATGCTCAGATGCAGACTCCATTGAAGCAGCAAGACTCAAACATTCCTGATCAGATATATGATCCAATGACATAATATTAGTAACACTTGGCCTACCTTGAGTAATTGTTCCGGTCTTATCTAAAACAATTACGTTAATCTTGCTGGCCTGCTGCAATGCATTGCCATTACGAATTAACACTCCGTGCTCTGCTGCTTTGCCTACGCCTACCATAATAGATATAGGTGTTGCCAACCCTAACGCACAAGGGCATGCAATAATAAGCACTGTAACTGCTGCAATCATTGCAAAAGTTACGCTGTAATCAAGATTAAACCATATTAAAAAAGTAGCGATAGCAACTATAAGAACTGCTGGTACAAATACTGCTGAAACTTTATCAACCAATCTAGCTATTGCAGGTTTGCTGGCTTGCGCTTTACGCACCATTTCAATAATTTGAGCCAAGGCTGTATCCTTGCCTATTCTTGTCGAAACAAATAAAAAAGACCCGGTATTGTTAATAGTGCCGGCTGTAACTTCATCACCAATATTCTTTTTAACCGGCATTGGCTCGCCTGTTAACATTGATTCATCAACACTAGACGAACCTTCAATTACTTTACCATCTACCGGTATTTTTTCTCCAGGACGCACCTTGATAGTTTCTGACAAACCTACCTGCTCAATAGCTAAGCTCATCTCCTTGCCGTTGCGAATCACCAATGCAGTTTTTGGTTGTAGCCCTATTAGTCTTTTAATTGCTTGAGATGTTTTACCGCGAGCTTTATTTTCCAGTGCAGAGCCAAGATTAATAAGTGCAATAATTATTGCTGTGGCTTCAAAATATACATGCTGGGAATCTTTAGGAAAAGATTCAATAAATATAACAACTAACATTGAAAACAACCAGGCTACGCCAGTTCCAAGCGCTATCAAGGTATCCATATTAGCATTGTGATTAAAAAATGATTTTATAGCTCCAGTATAAAAATGTGCACCTGAGTAATACATTACAAATAAAGTAGCCAAACCAATTACTAGCCAAAATACTTGATTAGTAAAACTATCTATTGCTGGCAATACTCCTAACATTCCGGCAATAAACAAAGGTATACCAACCAATGCTGATGCAAAAGATTTTTTTAATAGTTTCTGATATTGGATAAAATCTTGCTGCTCTTTTTCGAGCACTTGATCGGTATTGCTTGAGACTAATTCAACTGCGTCATATCCAGCTTCTACTACAGACTTTATTAACTCATCAGCTGTTGCATCACCTAATACACTAGCCGTATGATCGGCGAAATTAACACTAGCTTTATCAACGCCATCTACTTTATTTAGTGCGTCTTCAACAGTCTTCACACATCCTGCGCATGACATACCTACAATTGACAAATTAATGCTTCTTTCGCCCATATCTAAACCTTTTTACAAGATTTATATTACTACAAAATTATACTAAGTGCTTGATATTACTTAAATTTTGCATCATATTTTTGTTGTATAGATTTTGGCCATAGATTATAAATATAATCAAGTAACGCCTGTTTTTCTACTTCACTTAACTTGTCTTTAAATGCTGGCATCCAGCCACCATAAGGTATTCCACCATTGTTAATTGTTGAGAGTAAAGCTTTGGGTGAGTGATGCCAAGCATGTGCACTACCGTTAAGTGGTGGAGCTGGGAATTTACCATTTGGAAGTTTTTGCTTCCAATTTTTTGTTAGCCCTTGAGCACCTGCGCCATGACATGTTACGCAATTTTTCTCAAAAGTTACTTTACCCAATTTAATGCTATCTTTATCTTGCGCCTGAGCATCGTTGTTATCAAAACAACCAGTTAAAAACAGTACACTTGATAAAATTATTAATGTTTTCATATTTATTTCCTCTTAATATATTAAACCTATCTGCAATTTTTATACACTTGCAGAGAATATTGTTGATTAAAAAAAATTAAGAAAAAATTGGAGGAGGGTTATCTACTTCAGATATTTTAGAAAGATACAAACGACTAAACCCTGTATCTATAAATATTTGATTTATCAAAACAAAATATCGCATTGTTTCATTAGGTAAGGCAAAAGATACATTAACACACTTGTCACAAGAATGGTTTTGGTTAAAGCTCATATCTATTGTGTTTGTATGCTGACGATCATCAACACAAGTATTTAAATATCCATCACCAATATCAGCTTGTGAACTGATAAATGTTTGTGACAAAACTAAAAATAAAAAGACAAGTATTTTCATGCGTGAAAAAAATTTTATCACAAAAATAATTCTTGCAAATCATTTAGAAAATCAAAACCTTTTGCTGTTGGTTTAATACACCCATTATTAATATCAAGCAATTCTAAATCCTTGGCCTTTGTTAATTGCCTATCTATTTTAGCTAATTGAAGTCCAGTTCTTTTTTCAAACAACCCTGTATCAAACCCGTTTTTAAGCCTTAATGCATTAAGCATAAAATCAAATGCTATATTATCAATTACACTGGTTTTTTTACCTATTTTTTGTACATAATCAGTTGGAGACTTGACCTTTGTAGTGCGGAAAATACTTGATGTTTTAATATCAGTTATCTTGCCGTGTGCACCAGCCCCTATGCCAATATAGTCGCCAAATTCCCAATAATTAAGATTATGAATTGATGGCTTTTTTCCAAATGCTGAAACTTCATAACGCTCAAAACCACTCTCTTCCAATAAACCTATACCTTTATTACCCATCTCCCAAATATATTCATCTTCAGGCAACTTTGGAGGAAATTTTGCAAACAGGGTATTTGGCTCAACTGTTAACTGATAAAAGGAAATGTGGCTTGGGTTTAAATTCATTGCCGTATGTATATCATTTAAACAGTCCTTTTGTGTTTGACCTTCTAAGCCATACATTAAGTCAATATTAAAATTATCAAAAATCTTTGCCGCCTCAGTGCAGGCCTTGCTTGCCTCTTGAGAGTTATGAATACGCCCTAAAGATTGAAGATTTTTATCATTAAAAGATTGAACTCCTATAGATAAACGATTAATGCCTATATCTTTATACGCCTTAAATTTTTCAACCTCAAACGTGCCTGGATTTGTTTCTAATGTAATTTCAATATTGTTAGCAAAGTCTAGTTTCTGTCTTAAACCTTTAAACAACCTATCTAGATCTTCTATGCTCATTAACGATGGAGTGCCGCCGCCAATAAAAATAGAGTTAATATTACGCCCTTGAATGTAGATTAAATCATCATCCAAATCTTTAAGTAGAGCCTCAATATAGCCACTCCTATTCTCACTTTCATGAGAGTTAAAGTCACAATAAGGACATTTTTTAACGCACCATGGGTAATGAATATATAACGACAGAGGCGGTAGTGTCATATTTTTCATGTTTCCTGCTGAGGCAGAAGTTCTAGCAATTACTTTACTTTTAACTCTTTAAGTAATGCATTAAGCGCCTGAGCTCTATGTGAGATAGAATTCTTTACTTCTGGATCAAGCTCAGCCGATGCAACTTTATGAGTTGGTACATAAAAAATTGGGTCATAACCAAAGCCATTTTCACCAACTTTTTTACGAAGAATTTCACCTTCCCAGCCACGTTGAATAATTATCGGTGTTGGATCATTAGCATGCTCAACATACACTATTGCACACCAGAATCTACCACTACGCTTTTTATCTGGCACTTCTTCCATTTCTTTAAGAAGTTTTTGTGTGTTGGCTTCATCATCACCATGATTGCCTGCATAACGAGCTGAGTATATTCCAGGCTCGCCATTAAGTGCATCAACCACTATTCCTGAATCATCGGCCAATGCTGGCAATCCAGATTGTTCTGCTGCATTTCTAGCTTTTATTATGGCGTTTTCAACAAAAGTAAGTCCAGTTTCTGGAACTTCTTCAACATTCATATCGCTCATGGAAACAACTTCATAAACACCGTCTAACATGGCATTGAATTCTCTTATTTTTCCTTTATTGTTACTAGCAAGAATGATTTTTTTCATAACGGTTTGTTTTTGGTTCTCAGTGTATAATCGCTTGAATATTTAAAAAATTAGGAGCATATTATGACTCAAGACGAAATGAAGCAAGCAGTTGCTCAAGAGGCACTTAAGTACGTTGTTAAAGACACTATTATAGGCGTAGGCACTGGATCTACAGCAAATTTTTTTATTGATGCTCTAGCAACAATGAAGGATGAAATCAAAGGTACGGTTGCTAGTTCTGTTGCTACACAGGAGCGTTTAGAAGGTCATGGTATTAAGGTATACGACCTAAACGAAGTTGAAGCTATTTCTGTTTATATTGATGGTGCAGACGAGTCTGACAATGAGCTAAACCTTATCAAGGGCGGAGGCGGTGCATTAACTCGTGAAAAAATTGTAGCTGCTGTTGCTGATAAGTTTGTATGTATTGCTGATGAATCTAAATTAGTTAATATTATGGGCGATTTTCCGTTACCAGTAGAGGTAATCCCTATGTCTGCGAACTATGTAAAACATCAAATTACACGTAGAATTGGTGGTACGCCATTTGTTCGTGAAAATTTTGTAACAGATAATGGCAATTTAATTCTTGATGTAGAAGGATTACAAATTACTGACCCTAAAGCAATGGAGAATGAACTTAATTCTATTGTTGGTGTTGTAACCAATGGTCTTTTTGCTAATCGTGGTGCCAACGTTTTACTTCTAGGTACTCCTAATGGCGTTAAAGTTGTTGGTGCTTGATAATTTAGCAAATAACCTTTAGTCAATTTCTTGGTAAAGATCGATCTTTTTCTGTAATTGATCGATCTTACTATTTACAACATCAAATAAATCTTGAGAGTGAGTTGTAGCCTTGGCTCTATCATACTGTCCTATCGCACCTTCTAACTTGCCTTGTAGCTCTAAGGCTTTTGCACTGTAAATATGCGATCTGTCAAACTGGGAAGTAGCAACATATAGATCTGATAAAAGCTTATTGCTCTGATAGGTTCCGCCATTTGCACGCAAATAAACCTTAAGCATCCTAATACCATTTGAGGTTAAATTATTTTCAAAATAAGCATTGGCTAAATAATATAAAGCGGACTCGTTATCGCTTAAAGGTAGTAGATATTCTTTAACCTTGTCAATATCTCCTAGCTTGGAAAAAATCCTTCCTGCAAGTATCAAAACAGGTGCTGTAGTATTTACATTTAGTAAATCCAAAATATAGTCTTTTGCAATGCTATATTTCTGAGATTCTAGCGCGTCATAAGCTTGCATATACAGCGCTAGATCTTTATTTGTACTATGCTTAATACGCGAATTATCATGATAATAAAGCCTAGCTTTTATAGTTAAATACTCAAACGAGTCATCTCTGTAATCACCACTTTCTCTAGCAACTCTTTGTACAGTGTCTGCCATGCGATTAACACTTAATGGATGAGTACGCAAAAACTCTTTGGCATTTTCACTATTTTCAAGTTTTGCAAAAAAATCTGCCAAGCCTTTTGGATTGTAGCCTGATTTTTTCAGTATAGCTGTACCAACTCTATCTGCCTCCCACTCATGTTCACGAGTAAAGTTAATATTTTGCTGTGCAGTACCGGCAACAGTAGATGCAGCTATAGCTTGTGATGCGTCTGAATTATCAATAAGTGCGGCAGCAAGCATGCCAGCCACCATCAAATAAGTTTGCCTATCACTTTTTTTAATAAATCTATTAAGATGATTCTGAGTAACATGTGAGATTTCATGCGCCAATACACCAGCTAATTCAGCCTCTGAATCAGACTCTAACAACATTCCAGTATGTATGCCGATATATCCATACGGCCCTGCAAATGCATTAATGCTTTTATCATTTAAAAAGAAAAAATCAAAGTGTTTATCTGGATTTGGACTATACGACACCATTTCAGAGCCAATTTTTTTCAAATAAACTTGGGATTCAACATCGCTAATAACTGAATTAGTATCCCAAATAATTTGCAGAAACTCATTACCCCTTTTCTTTTCACTAAGCGATTCTGCGGTATTAACCTCTGGCAAACTAAGTGCAAATACTTGAATCGATAAGAAAAATATTGCTACAAACTTTATCATAAACTCATTATATTTGACTATTGCTAGCTACACGACTAAAATGTGCGGACTTATTAGTAATTTTGCTACTGTTTTTTATAGCTCTATTTTCTAGTACGTTTAATTATTTAATAAAAACTATTTAATCAAATATAAGGAGTCCACAATGGCTGACGAAACTTTAGACGCATCAGGCTTAAACTGCCCACTTCCAATTTTAAAAACTAAGAAAGCACTTTCTAAAATGGATGCTGGAAAAATCTTAGACGTAATTTCAACAGATGCTGGCTCAGTAAAAGATATTGAAGCTTTCTGTAATCAAACTGGCAATAAATTAATTTCTACAGTTGAAGACGGTGGTAAATACGTTTTCACTATTGAAAAAGTTTAAATTTAATAATTTAATTTTTATCTAGGAGGAGAATATGTCTGACGATAACAAAATGACTATCATTGCTACAAAAGGTACTTTTGATTGGGCTTTCCCTCCATTCATTCTTGCCTCAACAGGTGTTGCGATGGATAAAGAAGTAACAATCTTCTTTACTTTTTATGGCCTTAACTTACTACTTAAGGACACATCAAAACTAAGAGTTACTCCTATTGGTAACCCTTCTATGCCAATGAAAATGCCATTTGGACCTAAGTGGTTACAAAATATTGATTTTGGCCCTAAGATCCCAAATATTGTTTGGAATATTCCTGGCGCTGATCGTCTAGTAACTTGGATGATGAAGAAAACTATGGCTAAGCACGGCGTTGCAAAGCTTGAAGATCTTCGTGCTATGTGTCAAGAGTTTGATGTTAAATTCATTGCTTGTGAAATGACAGTTGAATTATTTGGCTATGACAAGTCTGACTTTATCGATGGTGTTGAGTTTGCAGGTGCTGCAGCTTACTTTGATGAGGCAGCTTCTGGTAACCACCACCTATACATGTAATTTTTGCTTTGTCTTTTTATCTTTTACAAGGAAGATAGAAGTACTCGCAAAAACAAGAAATAAAAAAAACCTCCTTGCGGAGGTTTTTTTATATCTATAAATATCTCAATGCCAATCTAAGCTTGGCCATGATCTATCTTTAGCAATCTTTAATAATTTTTCATCGCCGTGAACAACAACTGGGTTGTCGACCAATTCTAACATTGGTAAATCATTATGCGAATCTGAATAAAAATAAGCACCATTAAGATTTTCACCAGTTTCTACCAGCCATCTATTTAAATGCTCAATCTTGCCTTTTTGAAAACAAGGAGCGCCTTTAACTTGACCTGTGTATCTACCATTCTTTATTTCAGGTTCTGTAGCCAATAAATCATCAATACCGTATTGAGCAACAATCGGTGCAGTGACAAAACGATTTGTCGCTGTAATAACCAGTACTCTATCACCTTGCGATTTATGTTTATCCACTACTGCTTGCGCTTTAGGCAATATGATAGATTGGATCTTTTGCTGCATAAAATCTTGATGCCAAGCGTTTAATGTTGTCATTGAGTTTTGAGAAAGAGGCTCTAGGCAAAATTCTAAATATTCATTAATATCCAACCTGCCCTTGGCATACTCATCAAAAAAATACTGATTTTTAACTTGATAAGTGTTTGGGTCAACTGCACCGATTTCACTCATAAACTCTCCCCAAAGAAAGTCACTGTCTCCACCAATAAGGGTTTTATCCAAATCAAAAATTGCCAATGCCATATTACACCTCAAGTCTATCTAATATTTGCTCAACACTATCAACTATTTCAAATGAAGTCAAATCTGCTGAGCCAACATATTGCTTTTTTTCTAAATTACCAAACCAAGCTAATAATGGATTCCAGAATGTTGAATCAAATAACAAAATTTTAATCTGTTTGCCTTTTCTTGTTTGTACTAAGGTTAGTACTTCCATTAACTCGTCAGCTGTTCCAAACCCACCAGGAAAAAATACACAAGCATCGGCATGTTTAATCAACATGACTTTACGGGTGAAAAAGTGATCAAATATCAAACACTCATCAAGATAAGGATTGGGCTCTTGCTCTTTTGGCAACTTGATATTTAAACCAATACTTTTTGATTTACCCTCAAAAGCCCCACGATTTGCTGAGCTCATAATACCCGGGCCTGCTCCGGTTAAAACATTAAATCCACTATCAGATAAAGACTTACCTAATTGATAAGCGATTTTAGCTAAAGGGTCGTCTTGAGTGATGCGTGCAGAACCAAAAATACTAATATTGTTGTCAAACTTTTCAAGTGTAATTTGCGCCTTATTTAGCTCTGATTCAACAACATCAATTTTCATAGTTTGGCAAACACACGTCCTGCTGCATCAATCGTTGCTTGAATATCCTCATCTGTATGTGCACTTGACACAAAGCCGGCTTCATAAGCCGAAGGTGCCATATAAATACCCTCTTCTAACATTAGGTGATAGAATTTCTTGAAACGCTCAATATCACACTGAGAAGTTTCATTAAAGTTAGTCACAGCTTTTAAATCTGTAAAGAATAAACCAAACATGCCGCCCACATTATTAGCCGTCATTGGAATATTGTTCTCTTTAGCTTTTTGCAAAATGCCATCAGTTAGCATTTTTACTTTTGCACCAAGCTTGGTATAAAACTCAGAGTCACTTGCAAGCTCGGTAAGCATAGCTAGACCTGCAGACATTGACATTGGATTACCTGATAGTGTTCCAGCCTGATACACTGGACCAAGTGGAGCAATATATTCCATAATTTCACGCTTACCACCAAAAGCTCCAACTGGCAGTCCGCCACCAATCACTTTTCCAAGCGTTGTTAGATCTGGCTTAACATTAAAATACTCTTGTACACCGCCAAGTGCCACTCTAAATCCAGTCATAACCTCATCAAAAATAAGCACTACACCGTGTTTATCGCAAGCTTCTCTCAAACCTTGTAAAAAGTTATTAACTGGTGGAATGCAATTCATATTTCCAGCTACAGGCTCAACAATAATACAGGCAACATCCTTACCAACATCTTCAAGAACCTCGTTTACTTGATCAATATTGTTATATTCCAATGTAAGTGTATGCTCAGCAAGTGACGCAGGAACCCCAGGTGAAGTTGGCACACCAAGAGTTAGCGCCCCAGATCCTGCCTTTACTAGCAAAGAGTCTGAATGGCCATGATAACAACCTTCAAACTTAATAATCTTATCTCTGCCTGTATATCCTCGAGCTAAGCGAATAGCACTCATAGTGGCTTCTGTGCCAGAACTAACCATGCGCACAAGCTCAATCGAAGGCATAATTTCACAAACTTTTTGTGCCAATTTAGTCTCAATCTCTGTTGGCGCTCCAAAGCCTAAACCTTTAGCTAGAGTATCTCTAACTGCATCAACTACTTTTTTATTCGCATGTCCAAGAATCATTGGACCCCAAGACGCAACATAATCAATGTATTTTTTATCATCCGCATCAAATAAATATGCACCGTCACCTTTGGTGAAAAATATTGGATTACCGCCCACACCATTAAATGCCCTTACAGGTGAGTTAACCCCGCCAGGAATATACTCTTTAGCTTGATTAAATAAATTATCCGATTGACTCATAATTGCTCCTAGTATTTGCTTAATATTTGTGGATATTGTTTTAAATGGGTAATGTGTGACCAAATAACTAAAACATTATCCAATAATAATTTCATATTTACGCTGGTTTTTTTAAGCTCAATAGAATGATAAACATCATCCAACAATTTAAATAGAAAATCACTTTTAACCTTTTGTGCAACCTTATTCAACTCAACCAAACCACCACTTTGTTTTAATAATTTAAGCCTAATTGCCTCAATAACAATATTTTGCAAACATTTTAAAACCTCAACCTCTCTACCGTCGAAGTCTTTAGTTTGACTAACCATAGTTGGATGTATTGCAATATTTAATAATTGATTTTGCCATGACTGATACTCTTTATATGTATTAGTGGAAAGCTCTGAAAGTACAACAGATGGTACGCCATATGCATTTTCCAACAATTTTTCAAAATCAAAATCTTGAGTTTGTGACTGATCAATATGCTTGGCGATCCAATTTATAGTGTCTTGTGAATATGATGGTGGTATATGTATAGTTTGACACCTGGATACAATAGTAATTGGCAAAGAGTCTGCACTATGTGCAAGCAAAATAATTAGAGTATTCTCTCTAGGCTCTTCCAGAGTTTTTAACAAGGAATTACTAGCCTGGATATTCATATCATCGGCATAAAATAAAAGGCCAATTTGCAAATCATCCGCAGTTTTGTTTAGTGCATCACAAAATGCTCTTACCTGATCAATGCGAATATCTTTAGAGCGGTTTTTGGTCTTTTCATTAATCTCACCAGACTTACAATAAATTAAATTTTCATAGTTTGAGCGTCTAATAAGTGTTGGTACATCTAGCTCTTCAGCTACATTATCATTAAGAATTTTTCCTGAGTCGTCAACTAAAGTTTTTATCAATTCTTGCGCCAACTGCAACTTACCAATACCTTCACTTCCAGTAATAAGCAGTGCATGTGGAAGATGATTATTGTCAATCATTCTCTTTAATTTTGAGAAAGCTTTTTCGTGCCAAGGTAGAATCATAAACTATCTAAAATTACTCTTATTTGTTTAGTTGTATGTTCAATATTTTGCGAGGAGTCAATAAGTCTTATTCTTTCTGGATACGCCTTAGATCTATCTATATAAGCTTGCCTAACCCTTTCAAAAAAATCCATTTTTTCCATCTCTATTCTATCTTTACTACCTCTTTTCTCCACTCTAGACATTCCTAATTCTACTGGGACATCTAGCAGCAATGTCATATCTGGGATAAAATCTTGCATAGTCCAATCTTCCAGTGCCGATATACGAGATATATCTAAACCACGACCTCCGCCTTGATAAGCAAATGAACTATCAGTAAATCTATCACTTAAAACCCAATCTCCTTTTTCAAGAGTCGGCATAATCTTATTTTGAATATGTTCATTTCTTGCAGCAAACATAAGTAAAAGTTCAGTATCTGCATGCATCTTGCCGGTATCGTTACTTAATAGTAACTCTCTTATTTTTTCACCTAAATCTGTTCCGCCAGGTTCACGGGTAAGAACTACGTTTATACCTTTTTGTTTAAGATACTCACAAATAAACTCAATTTGAGTACTTTTGCCCGCACCTTCAACACCATCGATAGTTAAAAACTTTCCTTTCTGCATGTTTGGTATTTTATAGGTTTTTTAGATACTTATTGATATTGTGGATGTGCTGTTTATAGGTTTTAGCAAATGCATGAGTGCCATCCTTTTTAGATACAAAATACAGGTCTCCAGTTATTTGTGGATGCATAACTGCTTGCAATGAATCTTCACCAACTGAGCCTATTGCACTTGGCGGCAATCCCTTATTTCTATATGTGTTATACGGTGAATCAAATCTTAAATCACTCTTTGATAAAGATCCGTCATACTTATCACCCAAAGCATAAATAACACTTGGATCGGTCTGTAGACGCATACGCTTGTCTAGTCTGGATAAAAAAACTCCAGCAATTTTTGCTTTTTCACTATTGTGTGCTGTTTCTTTCTCAACCAAAGAGGCCAGTATTAATGCATCTGTTTTATTTTTTATTGGATTATTTTTATCTCTACTATTCCAAGCAGTATCAAGCTTGTCAAGCAATATCTTGTTTGCCCTAGCAAAAACACTTGCAATACTATCTCCATAATTTACTTGGTAAGTATCCGGCCATAGCTTACCGTCATATGGTGGCGTAATGCCAATTGAATCCATAACTTCATTAAGGCTAGAGTTTGAGTCAATTGCATCATTATGTTTTATCTGCTCAAAATATTCACCAACTGTCCTACCTTCTATTAAAGCTATATTTCTTCTCTCAACTTTAGCTTTGGATATATTTTTAAGTAATTTATACAACCTCATATTTGGCTCTACTGCATAAAATCCTTGCTTTATCTGCTCAAAATTACATATTTTTGCTAAATTTTTTGCATATATTGACGACCTTATATATCCAAGCTCTTCCAAATCATTAACTACGCTACCGATAGTTGCACCAGGCTTAACTTGATAAACTTTACCTTTATCTACATTAACTCCACCAAGATAATACAAAAGTGCAATAGTGATAAATACTAATAACAAGAAAAACTTTCTAAAGTGGTGTTTTTGCACTCGAAGCATTTTTGCCTGCAAATCTTTAATTTGATTTAGTTTTTTTATAATGTTGTTGGTATTTTTAAATTGATTAAACCTTGTGCTATCAATACTGGATACTTTTTTAATACCTATAATGCTATTAGTTATAAAAACCTCATCAGCATCTAAAAGCCCTCTCATTGTCAAAGGTATTATCTCAACATTCATATCAAGACTTTTTGCAATCTCAATTACACTTTCACGCATAGTTCCAGCTATGCCACATTCATCAAGAGCAGGAGTTACAAGGGTGTCATTTTTTATACAGAATATATTAGCCTGAGAAGCTGATATTACATAACCATTATCATCAAGCATCAAACACTCATCAGTACTTAAATCAATACGAGCAAGAATTTGTTCTAATCTATTACAGTGTTTTATATTTGCAAGCTGCTTGTTTGTTGAATATCCACTACTACAAGTACTTAATTTATACTCATCTATAACACTCGGTAATTGAGAAATAATTACTATTCTGTTTGCCTTAATACTATTATCAAAGCTATACCCTCTTGAACTCTCTCCTCTTGTGAGAATAATCTTAACAACAGCATTATCTAATTTTGATAACGAATAAGCTTTAGCTATATCATTTATCCATATCTTGGATTTAACCTTAGAGATTTTTAATCTTTTTCTACCAAGCTCCAAACGCTGATAATGCTTCTGCCAAAACTCAACCTTGCCGTTGGTTATAAGCATGGTTTCAAACAAGCCATCGCCAAATTGAGTATTGCGATCAAATACACTTAGTTTTGATAGCTTTTTTCCATTAATCAGTACAATAGGTTTCATACGCAAGTATTATAATTCATAAAAAAATTAAAGTCTTACAAGGACTTCATGAAAAAAACCGCAAAACATTTTTTAATCAATCTTACCAGTAGTGCTAAAGATTTAGCGCCAATCGTACTAGTAATTGGTTTTTTTCAATTAATTGTATTACAACAAAACATTCCCAATATTGGAGATATTGTATTAGGCAGTGCATTTGTACTTGTTGGTCTTACACTATTTGTCTATGGACTAGAACTAGGTCTTTTTCCTATTGGCGAGACATTGGCACATTCATTTGTAAAAAAAGGTTCGTTGTTTTGGTTGCTTGTATTTGCATTTGCTCTTGGTTTTGGCACAACAGTTGCAGAGCCAGCTCTTATAGCAGTTGCCAATGAGGCTGCAAGTGTGGCCAAACTTGGCGGTATTGTTTCTACTGAGAATGAATTAAACAACTACTCTCAAACCTTACGCTACACTGTGGCAATAAGTGTTGGACTATCAGTTGTTATTGGAGTTATGCGTATCCTTAAAGGCTGGCCACTACAATGGATAATTATTGGTGGTTATCTATTGGTTATTATCACCACCATCTTTGCCCCAGATTTTATTATCGGTATAGCATATGATTCTGGAGGTGTTACCACCTCAACTATCACCGTACCTTTAGTTACCGCACTTGGTGTTGGTCTTGCAAGTTCGATTCGTGGCCGCAACCCTCTTACTGATGGATTTGGCATGATTGCGATTGCATCTCTATTACCAATAATAGCGGTAATGCTATTTGGAATAATAAGATGAGTATATTAAACTCACTATTAAGCATGCTTTGGGATATTGCCCCAATTGCCATTGTGCTTTTTGGTTTTCAGAGAATCATTCTCAAGCAAAAAATACCAAATCTAAAAAGAATAATTATTGGTTTTTTCTTAGTATGGATTGGGCTAACTTTATTTATTGTTGGATTGGAAAAAGCCTTATTCCCGCTAGGAAAAATTATGGCTGATCAACTTACATCTTCTAGTTTTATAGGATCTGGAAATCTTGATTGGTCAGATTATTACTGGGTATACATTTTTGCATTTAGCATAGGATTTGCCACAACTATTGCCGAGCCATCTCTACTAGCAGTGGCAATAAAAGCAGCGCAAGTATCAGGTGGATTTATTAAAGTTTGGCCTCTAAGAATTGCAGTTGCGTTTGGCGTGGCAATCGGCATTGCACTTGGAAGTTACCGAATAGTTACCGGCCTACCTCTACATTACTTCATTATTGCTGGATATGTTGTTGTACTTATACAGACATACTTTAGCCCAAAAAATATTATTGCCTTAGCTTATGATTCTGGCGGAGTTACCACATCAACTGTAACTGTACCTTTAGTTGCTGCCCTTGGCCTTGGACTAGCAAGTACTATAGATGGTAGAAATCCACTAATTGACGGATTTGGACTTATTGCCTTTGCCTCACTATTTCCAATTATGAGTGTTATGGCATACGTACAAATTATCAAATTTTTTAGAAAAACTGAATGAAAATAAAATACAAATAGGAGGTCTTATGCACTTTAAATTAATTATTGCTTTTGTTGATAGCGATAAAACTGACAAAATCCTTGAGGCAGCAAGAGAGCATGGCGCCACAGGGTCGACTGTAATATCCCAAGCAAGAGGTGAAGGGCTTAAACATAATAAAACTTTTCTAGGATTAAGTCTTGAAACTCCTAGAGATGTATTATTATTATTGGTAGAACAGCACCTTGCTCGTGAAATATTAGAATCTATAGCTGCTGCTGGAAACTTTGGAGCAGGGTGTCCTGAAGAAGGAGTAGCTATCCAAATAGATGTAGAAGATGCTATTGGAGTATTGCATCAAATTCAGGCTTTAGAGCCTACTGTAGAGGAGAAAATATAATGACAACACCAACTTTTGTAAAAGATGTTATGTGGAAAAATGTAGATATAGTTAGTTGTAAAACTACTGTTGAACAAGCACTTAAAGACATGCAACATAAAAAAACTAAAATACTTCTAGTTGATAAGGCGCATGATCATGACGAATATGGCGTGGTACTACTTGCTGATATTGCATCCAAAGTTATTGCCAAAGATAGAGCACTTGATCGAGTCAATGTATATGAAATAATGAATAAACCAACACTATCAGTACATCCAGATATGGATATTCGTTATTGTGCCGAACTGTTAACGCATTTTGGATTGTCAAGATGTCCAGTTGTTGAGTGCGGGAAAATTGTTGGAGTCGTAAGTCTGACAAATATTGTATTTAATGGCTTAAGAGTAGTATAAATTAGTTAACATAAAAACAGTATGGGTGATAAAATCATCAACTTATTGAATTACTTTAAACTAATTAACGGGAGATAAATATGGGTGCTATTATTAATCTAATCAAGTGGTTGTTAATCTTAATTGGTGCAATTGCAGTTTATTTTGCAGTTTCTATGCAAGCTAAATATGACGGTGTAACTACTAAAATTATTGGTGAAGTTGTATCGCCAAAATTACATGAAGATTCAACTAAAGTTTACATGAGAATGGCAAACACCCTACTAGATACGGGTGACATCACCATGGCAACAATTGTTAGAGATGAGGTTGATCCTGAGCTTTCAATTGAGGATATTGAAGAAGCTATGTCATCAGTTGCTACTGAATTACAAATCAAAGAAGTTGGTATGCTTCCACTATCTGAGCAAGTTGAATTACAACTTGGTGAAAAACAACGTTTCCTAAAGATTTATCAATACTGTAAGCCTACTACAGCAATGACTATGGTTGATCATTCAGATGCATTTAGTGCATACCTACCATGTCGTATTGCTCTTATTGAAGACCAAAATGGCAAGAAATGGCTATATTCACTAGATATGGATATGATGATTTATGGCGGTGCTCCACTACCTGCAGATCTTTATGAATTAGCACTTCAGGTAAAAGACACAATTACAGCGATTCAAAAAGCTGGTGCAACTGGAGACTTCTAAGCTAAGCTTATAAATACTAAAAACCGCTCTTTTGGGCGGTTTTTTATTGTCTATTATTTGTTAAACTACCACCCATGAAACCCATTTATCATGATTTAGAATTTGGTATCACTTGTATTGATACGCAGCACATGCGCAAAGATTTTGTTGCTAGTTATCTAATTCAAGATGGCAATAAAGCTGCATTTATTGATACCGGCTGCTATTTATCAGCACCTAGATTATTAGCCACACTGGATAATAAAAATATCAATAGAGAAGATGTAGATTATATTATTCTTACTCACATTCACCTTGATCATGCTGGAGGGGCAGGAGAATTAATCAAGCACCTGCCTAATGCCAAAGTATATGTACATGAGCGTGGGGCAAATCACCTGATAGACCCATCAAAACTACGTGCAGGAGTTATTCAAGTTTATGGCGAGATCTTCTTTAAACAATTCTTAGGAGATTTAATAGCAATTGACAAAGAAAAAATTGTAATTGCAAAAGACAATGACAACATAAAACTTGGCAATAGGATCTTGAAGTTTATTGATACTCCAGGTCATGCCAGGCACCATGTCTGTATATGGGATGAAATGTCAAGAGGTATATTTTCTGGTGACACCCTAGGTGTTAGTTATCGTGAGTTTGACTCAGATAAGGGAGAGTTGATTTTCCCACCTACTACACCTGTACAATTTGATCCTATAGCTTGGGAAGATACTATCAATAGACTGCTTGAGTTAAAGCCAAAATACGCCTATCTTACCCACTACAATCGTATTGGATTTGACCAAAATTCAGCAGATATGCTGATTAAACATATCCGTGGATTTACCAAAATTGCTCTAGATAATAAAAACGAGAAAAATCGCCACAAAGCTATCAAAGAAAAACTACTTAACTATTTGTTAGGTATTGCCAAAAATCACGGTTCAAGTATTGATGAAAACCAACAAATTAAATTATTTAAGGGAGACTTGGAAATCTGCGCCCAAGGTCTAGGTGTTTGGCTTGATCGTATGGATCAATAATAAGAACAGCAGTAATCTGTTACTTCTTTAACTTTAAGTTTAAAGCTTGAATCTTTAGACACTTCAAACGAATCTCCAGCAGTAAATGTTTGCCAACTATCCTCACCTGGAAGCAATACATCCATCTTGCCTGCTTGGATTTCCATAAGTTCGTTGTCATCAGTACCAAACTCATAATCACCGGGCATCATAATCCCCAATGTTTTTACTGATCCGTCAGCAAATTCAACTCTTCTTGAGGTTACTTTACCATCAAAATAAATATTCGCCTCTTTTGTAACTTCTACATTTTTAAAACTTGACATAAACTTCTCTCTAATTAATTTGATCTAAAATATATTGTGCAAGCAATGGTACAGGTCGTCCAGTTGCACCTTTCTTTGCTCCACTTGTCCATGCTGTACCAGCAATATCCAGATGCGCCCAGCGATAATCTTTGGTAAATCTAGCCAAAAAACAAGCAGCTGTAACTGTACCAGCTTCACGCCCACCAATATTAGCCATATCGGCAAAATTTGATTTTAGCTGCTCGTCATACTCATCACTAATTGGTAGTTGCCACAGACCATCAACAGCACTATCAGCAGAGCTAATAAGATCGTCAGCTAGACTTTGATCATTAGTCATAACACCTGTATTATGCTTACCAAGTGCAATGATAACTGCACCGGTTAAGGTTGCAACGTCAATCACTACTTCTGGATCGTACTTTTCAACATAAGTTAATGCATCACAAAGTATTAGTCGCCCTTCTGCATCAGTATTAAGAATCTCTATTGTTTGTCCAGACATGGATTTAACCACATCTCCAGGCTTAGAGGCATTATGCGCTGGCATATTTTCAACAGCCGGAACCACAACTGTAAGATTGATATTTGGCTTAATTTTAGCAATAGCCTTGATAGTTCCAAGCACTGATGCCGCACCACACATGTCGTATTTCATCTCATCCATTGCAGCGCCAGGCTTAAGTGATATACCACCACTATCAAATGTAACACCTTTGCCAACCAAAACAATTGGCTTTGCATCGCCATTACCTTTATAGCTTAGACTAATAAGTTTTGGGTCTTCAACTGAACCTTTAGCAACGGATAGTAAAGAGTTCATACCTAATTCCTGCATATCAGATTCTTCAAGGATTTCACACTCTAAGTCCAACTCTTTGGCTAACTGTTTGGCAGTATTCGCCAGGTATGTAGGAGTGCAAATATTTGAAGGCAAGTCTGCCAATTCTCTAGTTAAAGCCATACCATCAGCAATATCAGCACCTATTATCAATTCATGAGAATTATCAGAGCTTGAACAAACCGATATATTTTCTATTACATTTTCGCTGTTTTTTTCAAGACCTACTTTTTGAATTTTATAAATAGAATTTTTAACAATTCTGGCAATATTTCTATGTAGCCAATCTTGTCCAATATTGTCTATATTAATATTGTTAATACATACAGTTTTGGCTTTAGATGAATTAACACTAGATGCGATAGATTCAATTACTTTAATCATAGATTTATTTGTAATATCATCTTTGCCAAGACCTACAACAAGTAGCCTATCAGCTTTATAACCAGGAACTGAATTTAACACAAGCGTAGCGCCAAGCTTAAAATCAAAAGAACTAATTTTTGCCAAATCATCTACTTGAGCATCATCAAAGGCAACACCCTCAATTCCAAATACAACCGATAAATCACCATCAAAATGTTCGATGGATTGATTAAAAAGTGAAAATTCCATAATCCTTAACTAATGCCTAAAATACAATTGCTGTAATTGTACCTAAGCAGGTAAAATTTATCTATTTTTTACTTATAAATTAATCATGCTAAAGCTTCTATTTATATCTATTTCCCTAATTGCAAACTCTGCATTTGCAACTAAAGATGACGTTATTAACAATCTAAGTCGTTTCTTTGGCGAAATTGATAAAGAAGATATTGTTGAGACTCCATTTGTTGGTGTTTATGAAGTAATAATCTACAACCCAATCGACTCTCTATTGGTATCAGAAAACGGTCAATATCTAATTCAAGGTGATGTTGTAGACCTAACTACAAGAGAGTTAATGCCTGTTAGCAATCAAGTAAAACTGATTAAAAAAACCTTAATAGATACTATTGACGATAGTGACAAAATTATATTTAAGGCAAAGAATGAAAAATATGTAGTAAATGTATTCACTGATGTTGATTGTCCGTTTTGTCGCAAACTACACTTAGGTATGGACAATATGAATGAACTTGGAATTACTGTTAAATATCTTGCCGCTCCGCTTGCATCTCTACATCCTAAAGCTCAAGGAAAAATGCAAAAAATTTGGTGTGCTAAAGATAGAGTTGCAGCCATGGATGAATATAAATTAACTGGCGAAATTCCCGATTCAGATAGCTGCGATAACCCAGTTGCTAAACAACTACTAATATCAAAACAACTTGGAGTGAATGGTACACCAGCAATATTTTTATCCGATGGAACGCACCTGCCTGGTTATCTAAAACCAAGAGCACTTCTTAAAAAAATTAAGACTACAATTGGCAAGTAACACTATCCTTCACACCGCACTAGATGCAGTGTGTTCAGTAGTATTAGAGAAAAAATCTCTATCTAGTTTTATATATCCAGAGGAAGAAAACAACTCAAAAACTAAATCTTTAGTATTTGGCACAATTCGATATTATCATCAACTCAATGATGTTGTTAGCAAGCTACTTAATAAATCGTTAAACAAAGAAGACCTTGATATACATTGTTTAATGTTGATAGGAGCATTTCAACTTCTATACTCAAACACTCCAAAACATGCTGCTATTTTTGAAACTGTTGAGATTACAAAACAAATTGACAAGCCTTGGGCAAAAAATCTAGTCAATGCTATTTTGCGCGAGATTGATCGAAATAAAGACGACATATTAGCTCAAGATCATTACTCACACCCTTCTTGGCTGGTTAAAAAAATAAAAAATTATTATCCAGAAAATTACCAACAAATATTTATCGCCAATAATACTCAAGCACCTATGAGTATTAGAGTTAGTCCGCGTTATAATTTAGATAAATACCAAGAAAATCTAGAAAATATTGGAATTAAATCTTTTAAATCAAATATTGCAAATCAGGCTTTAGTTTTACAAAATGCTGTTGCAGTCAATAAACTTATAGACTTTGATAATGGGTCTTGCTACGTGCAAGATCTATCTGCCCAACTAGCCGCCATATTACTCGATGCTAAAGATTCTGATTTAATCCTAGATGCATGTGCAGCACCTGGAGGTAAAACCACTCATATTGCTGAGAATGCACCAAATTCAAAAATAATCGCTCTTGATAGCGACCCAATAAGAACTGAAAGAATTGAACAAAATGCCAATAGACTTAATATTAACAATATAAGCTCAATAATTGGTGATGCAGCAGTTAGCAACTGGTGGAACAGGAAACAATTTGACAAAATCTTACTCGATGCACCTTGTTCAGCCACAGGTGTGATTCGTCGCCATCCAGATATTAAATTACTTAGAAAGCCAAAAGACATTACACAATTGGTCAATCTGCAAAAATCTATTCTTGAAAATCTTTGGCCTATGTTGAAACCAGGTGGAGTTTTATTGTATGCAACCTGCTCAATACTAAAAGCAGAAAATGAAGAGCAAATATCTAGTTTTCTATCAGATAACGGCGATGCAAAAGAGGTAAAAATTAATCTAGACTGGGGTATAAAAACCTCCATCGGCAAACAACAATTACCAGGTGGTAATTTTGACGGTTTTTATTACGCAAAAATTGTAAAAAATTCATTATAAATCAATATATTACATAATTGTAATATACCTATATATAGTATTTGTAATAATTTTGTAACACTATATATCCAATTTATTGATTTCAATCAATTAAAATTGTATTTCATTGTGATATAATGTTCACATATTAGATATATATCATCAAGATATATTTTATATATTCAATAAATCGCAAAAAAATGAAAAAAATTATTGTATTTTTAACTTTATTTACCACTATAACTGCAAATGCATTTGCAAAGCACAATGTAGTAATTCACCTAGATCAACGTGGAGTTAAAACTCAAAAACTCACGCTTAATATTGCTGATAATCTATACGAATCATTTGGAAAAAATAATGTAAATATTGAAGTTGTAGTTTGTGGGCCTGGACTTGATTTAGTACGTGAAGATAAGGAGATATTTGTTGAGCGTATTGAAAACATGATTGAAAAAGGTATTGTTTTTACAGCTGGATGGGGCACAATGGAAAAGAAATTTAAAAAAGAAGGTCAGTATCCAGAGCTTATTGATGGGGTTAATCTTGCCGCTAGTGGAGCTTTTCGTGCTACAGAATTACAAGAAATTGGATATAGCTACATCAAACCCTAACTACTAACAAATCTAAATTTATTATGAAAAAAATACTTACTACTATAGCTTTAGCTGTAATGACATTTAACGTATATGCTATTAAAGCTCACAATATTGTTATCCATGTTGACTCTCGAGGATTAAAGACTCAAAAACTTGCTATGAATGCAGCTGACAATCTGCAGCATTTATATGGCAAAGACAAAGTAAACGTTGAGGTTGTTACTTGTGGTCCTGGGCTTAATATGGTTAAAGCAGATACTAAATTTTATTCAAAGCGCATAAAACGCATGATTAAAGACGGTATTAGATTTAGCGCTGGACTTGACCATACTGACAAGCAAGAACTTAAAGATGGCAGGCATGTTGAGTTTCTTCCAGGTGTTATTGAAGTTCAAGGGTGTTTAATGCGAATTGTCAACCTACAGGAAAGTGGTTACACTTATATGAAACCATAACAAAAGGCGCTTTATCAGCGCCTTTTTTAATTATTTTTCTAAAGCAATATCTAAAACCTCATCAAAGATTTACACCCACACCCGGTGTGGGTGTAAATGAGAAAGGTTGTTATTACTCTTTATTTTTCTAAGGCAATATCCAATACTTCATCAATCCACTTAACCTTTATAACATTAAGTTTGCCCTTAATCTTGTCAGGCACTTCAGAAAGTTCACGTTCATTATCATCCGGAACAATAACTGTTTTAATACCACCACGAAGTGCAGCAAGCATTTTTTCTTTAAGTCCGCCAATCGGAGTAATCTCTCCACGTAGAGTAATCTCTCCAGTCATTGCTACATCGGCTTTTACTTTTCTACCAGTAAGTACTGATACTAATGCAGTGCACATTGCAGCGCCTGCACTCGGGCCATCTTTTGGAGTTGAGCCATCAGGAACGTGAATATGAATATCAAGCTTCTCCTGAAAATCATCATCAATTCCTAGGTCTTTAGCTCGAGTTCGAGTAACACTCATTGCAGCTTGAATCGACTCTTGCATTACATCACCAAGTTGACCTGTGTAGTTAAGCTTGCCCTTGCCTTTGTATGCTGTAGCCTCAATGGTGAGTAAATCACCACCCACTGAGGTCCATGCAAGGCCAGTTACCTCACCCACCTGATTATGCTGTTCAGCTAGGCCAAATCTATACTTTTTAACTCCTAGATATTTCTCTAGACTTTTAGAATTAATAATCGCTCTAGATTTGCGCTTCTTTAAAACCACATCCTTAACCACTTTACGACAGATAGTGCTAATTGTTCTGTTTAAGCTTCGCACCCCTGCTTCACGTGTGTAATAACGAATAATATCTAAAATTGCAGAATCTTTAAAACTTATCTCGCCATCCTGAATGCCATTATTTTCCATAGCCTGCTTAATCAAATGACGCTTAGCAATCTGGATTTTTTCATCTTCAGTATATCCAGAAAGCTCAATAATCTCCATACGATCTAAAAGCGGTTGCGGTAGATCAAGCGAGTTTGCCGTTGCCACAAACATTACTTGTGACAGGTCATAATCCACCTCAAGATAATGATCATTAAATGTGTGATTTTGCTCAGGATCTAAAACCTCAAGCATAGCTGATGACGGATCTCCTCTATAGTCAGAGGCCATCTTTTCAATTTCGTCTAATAAAAATAAAGGATTTTTAACCCCTACCTTTTGCATTTTTTGCACAATAGAACCTGGCATTGCGCCAATATAAGTACGACGATGACCACGAATCTCTGCCTCATCTCTAACACCACCAAGCGCCATACGCACATATTTTCTATTTACTGCCTTGGCAATAGACTCACCTAAAGAAGTTTTACCAACACCTGGAGGTCCAACTAAACATAATATATTAGCTTTATTATGAGTAACTCTTGTTTGTACAGCAAGATGCTCTAAGATTCTTTCTTTAACTTTATCTAAACCATAGTGATCTTCATCAAGTATTTTTTGTGCTTTTTTCAAATCCTGATTAATACGAGTTTTCTTTTTCCAAGGAACCTCGCATAGGTTTTCAATATAAGTGCGAATAATTGATGCATCAGATGATTGTGATGACATGCGTGCAAGCTTCTTCAGCTCACTCTGTGCTTTTTCTTTAGCGTGCTTAGGCATTTTTGCCTTAGTAATACTAAGTTGTAATTCTTCTATCTCACTTTCATCATCTAACTGACCAAGCTCTTTCTGAATAGATTTCATTTGCTCATTCAGATAGTAATCTCTTTGATTAGATTCCATTTGTTTTCTAACGCGAGATTGAATTTTTTGCTCTGTACCTAGAACATCTATTTCACTTTGAAGAAAAGCTAGTATTTTTTCTAGTCTGTCTTTGGCATCATTTCCACCTAAAAGCTCTTGTTTTTCAGATACTTTAAGATTTAAATTAGCAATAATTACATCACTAAACCTTTCAACATCACTAACCTCAGAAAGCATTTTTAACACTTCGTCTGGGATCTTTTTATTAAGCTTTATATATTTTTCAAAGCTGTCTAAAGCCAGGCGCATCATTGCCTCAACTTCAACGTTATCACTAGATTCTAAAAAATATTCACTTAGGGCAACTTCGCTATATTCTTCAAGGTCAAAAATACCTTCAACCTTCGCGCGCTTAACACCTTCAACTAGTACTTTGATAGTGCCATCTGGTAATTTAAGCATTTGCAGGATTGTTGCCAATGTTCCAACTTTGTGCAGGTCGTCAAAAGTCGGATCTTCAATTTTTTCATCTTTTTGAGCAACCAGAAATACATATTTATTACTTCCCATTGCCTGAGTAATAGCGTTAACAGAGGCTTTTCTACCCACAAATAACGGCATTACTGTGTGCGGGAAAACTACAACATCTCTAAGTGGTAATAATGGAACCTTCTGTGTTGTTAAATCAATACTCTCAATCGTGGCTTCTTCACCCATATTGTTTTAAGAAACTATTAAAGCTTCTTAACTCCTTTCTTTTGTAATAATTTAGATAGATAGTGATGAGTTACGTTAATTTCAAGTATCCAACGCCCAAATTCATCCATCTTTTCACTATGGATATAGCCAATATTATGTATCTCACTTCTAATATAAGCACTACAAACATCTAACTGTATCTTGCAACGCTCCATCATACCACTTAGGTGCTCAGCCAAAGCTTTATAAAGTAAGTCTATACCGGATCCGGTCTTACTACTAATCCAAACCCTAGTTATATTTCCTTGTTCGTCTCTATCGATACGTGGAGTAAAGTTATCCAGACGATCAATCTTATTCATAACTAAGATCTTAGGTATTTTTTCAGCATCAATCTGGGTAAAAATCTCATCAACCTGATCAATTTTTTCAAGATTGTATTCATCCGAACTATCAACTACATGAAGCACCACGTCTGCACGCTTAGTTTCCTCTAAAGTTGATTTAAACGCCTCTACCAAGTCATGCGGCAAGTCTTGAATAAAACCTACTGTATCGGCTATAACCGCCTCTCCTGATGCTGGAAGCATTACCCTGCGAATAGTTGAATCTAGTGTTGCAAATAGCTGATCATTAGCAAATACTTTTGCATCAGTTAGAGTATTGAATAGGGTTGATTTTCCTGCGTTTGTATATCCCGCCAAAGCAATCATTGGCAACTCATTTTTAGTACGTGATTTTCTACCGAGGTCTCTTTGCTTGTGTACTTTTTCTAAACGCTTTTTTAAATACTTTATTCGTCCACCAATAAGACGTCTATCTGTTTCTAACTGAGTTTCACCAGGCCCTCTTAGGCCAATACCACCCTTTTGCCTTTCAAGGTGAGTCCAACCCCTAACAAGTCTAGTTGATAGGTGCTTCAACTGCGCCAACTCTACTTGTAACTTTCCTTCAAATGAGCTTGCTCTTAGGGCAAAAATATCCAAGATTAGTCCAGTTCTATCCATTACCTGGCATTCTAGTTTTTTCTCTAAATTTCGCTCTTGTGACGGGGATAGCTCTGGAGAAAAAATAACTAAATCTATACCTAAATCTTTAACTGCTTCAGCTATTTCATCTGCCTTACCAGAACCAATAAAGTATTTTGCATCTGCACTATTGCGATTAACTTGAATAGACTTAACTATCTCAAGTCCTGATGATAATGCCAATTCTTCAAACTCATCCTTGGCGTTATGAATATTTCTATTATTTGGTAGTTCGACATGAACAAGAAGTGTAGTCTCTCCAAGACCTACGGCATCTTTTTTTGAATCAAATAATTCCAAATCTAAAAAATATTACTAACTAGCTTTTTTGGAATTTTTATCGCTAGATTTATGCACTATTAGAGGGTCTTTTTTCTTTCCAACAACGTCTTTATCAATTACCACTTCGGTAACATCTTTTAATGACGGCAGCTCAAACATAGTGTCAAGTAGCAAGTCTTCAATAATTGATCTTAAGCCTCTAGCGCCTGTTTTGCGTTTAATTGCAAGACGTGCAATACCACTAAGCGCTGCTTTTCTAAAACTAAGCTTTACACCTTCTAGAGCAAATGTCGCCTGAAATTGCTTAATTACTGAGTTTTTTGGTTTAGTTAGTATTTGTACTAACGCCTCTTCATCTAACTCACTAAGAGCAGTTTGAACAGGCAGGCGACCAACTAATTCAGGAATAAGGCCAAATTTAATTAGATCTTCTGGCTCAATTAATGAGAATAAGTCGCTAAGAGTTTTATCTTCCTTCTCATCTTTAACTTCAGCTGAAAAACCAATACCTGTAACTTTTTCTACTCTTTTAGAAATAATTTTATCTAAACCGTCAAAAGCACCACCACAAATAAACAAGATCTTTGAAGTATCAACATCAATAGTTTCTTGATTTGGATGTTTGCGCCCACCTTGTGGTGGAACCGATGCTACTGTACCTTCGATAAGTTTAAGCATTGCTTGCTGTACACCCTCGCCGGATACATCTCGAGTAATTGAAGGAGAATCAGATCTACGAGAAATCTTATCTATTTCGTCAATAAAAATAATTCCACGTTCGGCCTTACTTGGATCAAAGTCACATTTTGATAATAAATTTTTAATAACATTTTCAACATCGTCACCAACATAACCAGCTTCAGTAAGTGTAGTAGCGTCAGCAACAGTAAATGGCACATCTAAAATACGTGCAAGCGTTTGTGCAAGTAAAGTTTTTCCTGATCCTGTAGGACCGATCATCAAAATATTTGACTTATCAAGCTCTACTTCATCAGCAATATGATTATTCTTAAGACGTTTATAGTGATTATATACTGCAACTGAAAGAACTTTTTTTGCATGCTCTTGACCAATTACATATTCATTCAGAAAATCTCTTAATTGTTTTGGGGTGTAGTCCCAATCTTTGTGATCTTCAGTAACCTCTTTGAGAGTTTGCTCTTCAATGAGATCATGACATGAGGCAATACATTCATTACAGATATATACCCCGGGGCCTGCAATTAGCCTATCAACTTCATCTTTGGCTTTTCCACAAAATGAACAGTAAAGATCTTCGTTATTTTCAGCCATGATTAGCGCGAAGTTAAAACTTTATCGATTAGGCCGTATTCTTGCGCCTCTTGAGATGACATAAAGTTATCTCTATCTGTGTCCTTTTGAATAGTCTTTAGATTTTGACCTGTATGGCTTTTTAAAATAGCATTTAGCTTTTCTCTAACCTTTAAGATCTCTTGAGCATGAATATCAATATCACTTGCTTGACCAGAGAAGCCGCCTAATGGTTGATGAATCATACATCTAGCATGTGGCAAGGCAAAACGCTTACCTTCTGCTCCAGCTGTTAGTAACAATGCACCCATAGATGCAGCCTGCCCAATACATAGAGTTGATACGTCCGGCTTAATAAATTGCATAGTGTCATAGATTGCCAAGCCTGCAGAAACAGAACCGCCTGGTGAATTTATATACAAATGAATATCTTTTTCTGGGTTTTCTGACTCTAAAAACAATAATTGAGCTACAACAACATTAGCCATGTAGTCTTCTACAGGACCAACTAAGAAAATTACTCGCTCTTTTAAAAGTCGTGAGTAAATATCATATGCTCTCTCACCTCTGGCAGATTGCTCTACCACCATAGGAATTTGATTTAGGTTTTCTATTTCCATTTAGCCTTGCATAGCAGCAATTTCTGCAAACTTCTTGTTTACGTTAGTTACTTTAGCGTCTTTAAGGATTAAATCCATTACCATTTTCTCCACCACCAACAGTTCAATACTTTGTAACATTTGTGGGTTAGAGTTGTAATAGTCTATCATTTGTTGAGCATTTTCGCCATAAGCTTGTGACATTTCTTCTAATTTAGCATCAATCTGCTCTTTAGTGGCTTCTAGTTTGTTATCACTTGCAACCTTACTTACAAGCAATCCTAGCTTAACTCTACGCTCAGCCTCATCATTAAACATTGATGCTTGTAGATTACCAGCTTTAGGATCCATGCCTTGTTGCTGCATGCGTGATTCCATGTCTTTTACAAGGTTTTCAGCCTCTTGAGCAACACTTGCTTTAGGAACTTCAAATTCATTTGCTTCAATCAATGCTTTAAAAATAGAGTCTTTGTTAATATTGTGCAAACGTCCATCAATCTCTGTACGCATTTGCTCTTTAACACTCTTTTCTAAAGTTTCAACATTGTCTTCACCAAACTTCTGAGCAAACTTATCATCAAACTTTGGAGATTTAGGAGAAGCAACTTCTACTACATCAACTTCAAACACAACATCTTTACCTGCTAACTGAGGAGCATTATATTCTTCTGGGAATGTTAACTCAAGTGTAGCTGACTTGCCTGCTGCAACATCAACAAGGCCATCTTCAAACCCTGGAATCATTGTGCCTTTACCAAGAACTAAAGTAAAACCTTCTGCCTCACCACCTTCAAAAACCTCACCGTCAATCAAACCTTTAAAGTTAATAGTTAATTTATCACCGTCTTTTGATTTGCGTTTAACTGATTTATATTCTGTTTGCTGCTCTTGCAAGCCTTCCATAGTTGATTTTTGATCAGCTTTAGTAATCTTAACTTTAGTTTGCTCAATTTCAAGTTTTGCAAAATCACCAACTTCAACTTCTGGGAAAATTTCAAATTGCACTGTATAAGTAAAAACCTTATCAGAGTCAGAATTAACGTTAGTTAATGCTGGCTGATGTGCAGGAGCTACTTTTGCATCCTCTAATGCATTGCCTAATGATTCACCAACAATGTCATTTACAGCATCATTTTTTGCATTCTCGCCAAAACGCTGACGCAAAATAGAAATTGGAGCTTTGCCTTTTCTAAAGCCATCAATAGTTGCTTGTTGAGCCATCTTTTTAAGAACATTATCAACTTTAGTATTAAAGTCTTCGATTGGAAGCTCAACTGTTAATGATCTAACTAAGCCGTCTAAATTTTCTAATGAAGTTTTCATATTAATATCCGTTATAACCTAATATTTATTAATGCAATCCAGCAATATACTGACTAACTGCTTCGATTTCAGCATTAGTCAAGCTTTTAGTAAAGTTAATCATCATGCCTCTACCATCATTAGTTCTACTAGCTTTAGAATCGCCAGTTTGAGTATTAATTGAATCTTGACGGAAAGCTTTTAACTGCTTAGAGATATACATTGCATGTTGAGAAGATAACGACGGGAATCCTGCAGATGGAATGCCAGTTCCTGTCGGCCCATGACAAGCAATACATGCAGTAACGCCTGTTGCCTTTTTACCACCAACATAAATCTTTCTACCTAACTCAAGATTTGCAGTTTTGCTTGCAGCGCCAGGAGATAGTGTTTGCTTAGAATAGTAAGCAGCCAAATTAGCCATATCATCCTCATTTAAAGCTGCAACAATACCAAACATCATTGGATCTTTACGTGCACCTGATTTAAAATCTACAAGCTGTTTTAATAAGTAACTTTCTCCTTGTCCAGCAAGTTTTGGAAATGTTGGAACTACTGAATTACCACCAACACCATGACAAGCAATACAAGTTGCTGCTTTGGCTTCACCTTTAGCCACGTCGCCTGCTGCTATTGATGATGTTGAAATAAAAGCAAATGCGCTTAAAAATAAAACTGCTAATTTATGCATATCTCTCTCTGTTTTTAAAAAAAATAAGCCGATATTATACGCTAATATCGGCTTATTTAAATTACTAAAATGCGCTACAAAAGCGCAAGTAGTTTATTGCTTGCTTAAGTAGTCAGCAATAGCTTGCTCATGACCCGCTGCAAGCGGTGCCATTGCATTCATAGTACCAGTAGGATCTTTACGTGCACCTGATTGGAAGGCTTTAAGTTGCTCAACAATATATGCTGCATCTTTGCCTGCAAGAGTTGGATATGTAGGAACAACAGACTTACCTGCTGCGCCATGACAACCAACACAACCTAATGAATTAAACATAGCTTCACCTGAAGCCATAGAACCCATTGAAAACGTAGCCACAATTGTTGCAATTAATACTTTTTTCATAACTAATCCTTGTTAATTATTTAAGACTAGCTAGATAATCAGCAATTCCTTGCTCTTTACCAGCAGACATTGCTGCCATAGCATTCATAGTTGCATCTGTACGTGCACCTGATTGAAAGTCTTTAAGCTGCTTAACTGTATAGTCTGCTTTCTGACCCGCAAGATTTGGATATGTAGGCGCAATTGAGATACCTGTAGCACCATGACATGCCGCACAACCTAAGTTAGTATAGTCTGCCTTACCGTCAGCTAATACTGAAAACGAACCCATTGATAATGCTACTGTAGTAGCTAATAATACTTTTTTCATTACTCTTCTTCTCCTTTAAAATCATAAAAGCTATAATGGCAATCTAAAGCCATTAACGAACCACAAATTATACTCTTTTTTCAATTGTGCGCAAACCATACCATAATGCTAAGTTTTTACTATCTTGCCCCTCAGTTGGTGGTGCTCCAGATGATGAAGGCTATGAGGTAATTTTTGCTGGTAGATCAAATGCCGGAAAATCAAGCTCAATAAATGCACTAACCTCTCAATCTAAACTTGCAAAAGTTTCCAGAACTCCTGGCAGAACTCAACATCTTGTGTTTTTTGATTTAGGCGAAGATCGGCGCTTAGTTGACCTTCCAGGCTATGGATATGCTAAAGTTCCAGAACAAGTTAAGCTTAAATGGCAGGCAGATATGGGTGAATACATTCAAGGTCGTGCATGCCTTGCTGGAGCGGTTTTAGTTATGGATGTGCGTCACCCATTAAAACCTTTTGATAAGATGATGCTTGATTGGTGTGTAAGCATGAACCTGCCAACACAAATTATCCTCACTAAAGCTGACAAACTAAAAAAAGGTGCTGCCAGTAACACACTACTAAAAATTAAACGTGAAGTGAAAAATCACCCTTATGTAGATGTGCAGCTATTCTCAAGTCTAAAAAAACAAGGGTTGGATGAACTGTGGAATAGGTTAGATACTTTCTTTGGATATGTTAATTAATACAGACCTTGAAGGTATTAATTGTAACGACACAATAGTTTTAGCAAACAATCGACAAGTACTGGCTTTTAAAAACACTTGGAAACAGCAAAAGGACGTATCACAACTGCCAAAAATACTTTCTTGGAAAGAGTTCTTAAAAAATTCGTGGCTAGATAATAATATAGACAACTCTACTAGGTTTATTTCAAATATTGAATCTAGATATTTACTATCAAAAGCCATTAATAAAACCTTTGACAAGGTTGATGACGCTCTAATTAATGAAGTTGTTAAAAACTATGACTATGTATCAAATCATTTAATCAATATAAAAGATCTGGAAAAATCAGGATCGTGGATTAGTGAGTTATTTTCATCTTGGATAAAGAGTTATAACAAAACTAAAATTGATAAAAATCTTATTGATTTAAACGACTTGGCAAATCTAATCAAGACTGATAATAAATCAATATATTTATATGGGTTTAAAAATCTAACACCATTACAACAACAAATATTTGATAAATACACATATCAAATACTAAAAATTAATTCTAATAATAAGTTTAGCACCCAAACTTATAACAACACTAGTGAAGAAATAATAGATAGTGCGATATGGGCAAAAACAATACACCAAGAACAGCCCAATAAATCAATTGCCATTGTTGTGCCAGACTTACAAGAGAGAAAACATCAAATTAATAAAATTTTTGATGAAGTGTTTGATTCTAGATTAGTTGAAACACACAACAAAAAATTTAACATCTCTCTTGGCTCGCCACTAATAAAAAATCCAATTGTTCAAGAGTTGTTTAATCTCTTAAACTTAAGCATTGAAATAAATATTGGCAAAGTCAGCATCTCTAGCATTAACCAAGCTCTATCTTGTGTATATGCCCAAGACTATAAAAGCGAAAAATCTAATCGTATATTGTCCAAGAGCAAAATTCTTGCTCTAGAAAAACAAAATATATCTATCAATCAAGCAAAAATAGCAATAGAAAAAGCACCTGTATTTATTCAAATTATTGAAAAAATTAACAATATAGAATTTAAACAAGATCTACTAGAAAACCATCTATTGAGATTTAACGAATTATTAAATATATGGGGGTTTACAACTGATAGAGCTCTTTCTAGTAGTGAATTTCAGATATTAAAAAAATACAATGAAGCATCACTAGAGCTTAACAAGATATCAAACCATACTAATAAAATAAGTATTGGTTCAGCACTAAAAATACTAAAAAACATATTAACTCAAACAGTATTCCAAGCACAATCTGGCAAAAACCAAATTCAAATACTTGGATCTTTAGAGGCAGAGGGTTTGAATTTTGATCACGCTAGAGTAATCAGCATGAGTGCAAGCTATTTGCCTACAAAGATCAACACCCCTAAATTTATCCCAACAAATATCGCTGTTAAACACAAGGTTGTACATAGTAGTTACGAACTAATTGCCACTGATAGTAAAAAAACTCTTGAAAACCTTAAGTCTTTATCTGCGAATATTGAGTTTTCATATGCAAAGCAAAATCAAGAATTAGAATTACTACCAACACCACTATTAGATTTTCCTAGTGATACAAAAGATATTGAATTGCCCGCTGCAAGTGTAATTAATACTAATATTATTAATGATACAAAAGCCACTAATATTACCAATACCGAAGTTAGAAGCGGTGTGTCAATCTTAAAAGATCAGATGGCGTGCGCATTTAAGGGTTTTGTACATAGGCTTGATATTGATAACTTTGATGTTGAACATATTGGACTAAATAGGCTCGAGCAAGGCAATATTATTCACAAAACTCTAGAATACATATACCAAGATGTTAAATCTTATGATGAACTAATCGCATTAACAGACTCTGAATTAACCAACTTGATTAACAGCAAAATAAATACAGCTCTAAAACACTTTAATGACAAATCATTTACTGCAATTGAAACAAAGCGTATTAAACATATAATCGATAAATTTATTGCTATAGACAAAACTAGAGAAGGTTTTGAAGTCATATCTACTGAGCAAGTACTACATGCAGATGTTGCTGGCCTTAAATTTAATACAAGACTTGATCGTATTGACAAGATGCCAAATGGTGACAGCATAGTATTTGATTATAAAACCGGAGATGTTAGTGTTGCATCATGGTGTGGAAATACAATTAATGAGCCGCAACTGCCAATTTATGCAACAACGTTTAAAACTGATGGTGCAGCATTTATCAAACTAAATAGCGGCAAAATAGAATTTAAAGGCTTGTCTAGAGATGATGAGTCATTACCAAAATCTAGAAAAACTAAAAACAGCTGTACCAATTGGGACGAACAACTTGAAATATGGCAAGATAAATTAAACTCTGCAAGTGCTAACTTTCAAACAGGATGTGCTGAAGTTTTACCTAATAAGGGTGCTTGCGATTACTGCGAATATGAATTACTTTGCCGAGTTGAGAAATAACTCAACAACCTTAAGACGCTCTGAATAAATTTCTTGTTTCATATTATTCTTATCAAGACTAGATATATCAATATTTTCAAGCTCTTGTCTAATTTTATTAATAACACTTGTATCAATACCCATAATTTCAAACGCCCTAACTATAGATTCAAATCTATCTTTTCTTCTGAAAGCATCCGTCTTTAAGAAAAATTCAAGTACCTCTTCCTTATCTCTATTAAGAATATTATTAGCCAAATCCTGCCAATTATTGACCAAAAGTGCAAGTTGTGAATATTCTTTTGGGCAATTAATTGCTTTGCACAAATTAGTTATTGCACCTTGCGTCTCATCTTTAAGCCATAAAGCAAATTTAATTACACCAGAGGTATTTAAATTATCTAAATACTCAAAACCATTTATATGTTTTTCATGCTTAATATCTTTTAAGCCTGGAAATACTCTACTATAAGCGCCACAAGCTAATAAAACTTTAAAAAAAGCAGAAGGCGTTGTATAGCTAAGTGATTTTTCTAATTCTTTAAAAACTCGCTCTGGTGTTAGTGCATCTACCTCTCCAGATGCAACCATATCTTGCATAAGTTTATGAGTTTCATGCGCAACATTAAATCCAAACTCTTTAAATCTAGCAGCAAAGCGTGCAATGCGCAAAACCCTTACCGGATCTTCGCTAAAAGCCTCTGATACATGTCTAAGTAGTCCATTGTCTATATCTTCACGTCCGCCAAACGGATCAACAATCTCTCCAATTTTATCTTTAGCAATAGCGTTAATAGTTAGATCACGACGTGAAAGATCTTGCTCAAGTGTTACTGCTTTTGAAGTGTCGAACTCAAAGCCCTTATATCCTAAACCTACTTTACGCTCAAGCCTAGCAAGTGCGTACTCTTCCTTAGTTTGAGGATGTAAAAATACCGGAAACTCTTTACCAACTTGCATATATCCAAGCTCTAGCATTTCAGATTGAGTCGATCCAACTACCACCCAATCATTTTCAGTATTACTATTAGCAACGCCTAAAAGTTCATCTCTTACAGCACCACCAACCAAATATTTTTTCATAGTTATATAATACCCTAATGAATATATCTGAATTAACGCCCACACAGTATCAGGTAACGCAAGAATGTGGCACTGAAAAACCATTTACTGGAAAATACAATAATCACTACAAACATGGTGACTATGTATGTGTCTTATGCAATCAGGTGTTGTTTTCATCCGCTACAAAATTTGACTCTGGCACTGGCTGGCCAAGTTTTTATGATGTTGTAAATAAGAATAATGTTCACCTAATTAAAGACAACTCACATGGCATGAACAGAATTGAAGTGCGATGCTCAAAATGCAATTCTCATCTTGGTCATGTATTTGCAGATGGTCCGCAACCAACTGGGCAAAGATATTGTATAAACTCTGCAGCCCTAAACTTTATAGCTAACTAATTATGCATATTCATATTCTAGGAATTGCTGGAACATTTATGGGGTCATTAGCACTCATTGCCAAAAGCCTTGGCTTTAAGGTTAGTGGGCAAGATCAAAATGTGTACCCACCTATGAGTACCCAACTTGACGATCAGGGAATTAAATATACTAGCGGATACCACTCTAAGGACTTACCCAATGCTGATGTATTTATTATTGGCAACGCTCTATCTCGGGGTAATGAGTGTGTAGAGTATATTCTAAATAAGCAATATACCTACACCTCAGGCGCTCAATGGCTAAGTGAAAATGTACTGAAAAATAAATGGGTTCTTGCAGTTAGTGGCACACATGGAAAAACTACCACTGCAAGTATGCTAGCCTGGATTTTAGAAGATGCAGGACTTAATCCAGGATTTTTAATTGGTGGACTAACTCAAGATTTTGGTGTCTCATCGCGTATTACCGAATCACCTTTTTTTGTAATTGAAGCTGATGAATACGACACAGCATTTTTTGACAAACGCTCAAAATTTGTACACTATCATCCAAAAACCTTAGTTATAAACAATCTTGAATTTGATCATGGTGATATTTTTGAATCACTCAAAGATATTCAAAAACAATTTCACCATCTTATTCGTACTGTGCCAAACGATGGTCTAATTATCTATCCAGAAGATAATATTAATATTAATGAGGTTTTGGACATGGGTGTATATTCAAACACCCAAACAATCATGCAAACAAAACTCACCAGTACAAAAAATGGATCGGAATTCCAAGTAGATGAAAACAACAAACTTAGCTGGAATTTACTAGGAGAGCACAATATGCAAAATGCTATGAGTGCAATATATGCAGCCCAGCACGCTGGCGTACCAATTGCAATTGCATGCGAGGCTTTAGGCAGGTTCTCTGGTGTTAAGCGCAGATTGGAAGTTAGATATAAAGACGACAATATAACTCTATATGATGATTTTGCCCACCACCCTACTGCAATACAAACAACACTAAATGGCCTAAGAGATAAAGTTGGCAGTGAAAAAATTATTGCAATTTTAGAGCTAAGATCAAATACAATGAAAATGGGTTATCATAAAGATACTTTAGTAAATTCATTAAAATCTGCTGATAGCACTCTTGTACTTAGACCACAAAATACCAACTGGGATGTGGACTCGGTATTTAATAATTCAAATATTAACTTGTTTGATAATGTGGATGAGATTGTAAATACAGCTAAAGAAATTTCCAATGCCCATATAGTAGTTATGTCCAATGGTGGATTTGATGATATTTTTAACAAACTAATAAGCAAACTATGAATCCAATTGCTATAGCACTTACAGGTGCATCTGGCATGCCATATGCCATAACTTTATTAAAAGAACTTATAAAAACCCAAGAGTTGATATATGTGATGATCTCACAAGCTGCCAACACAGTTATCGCAATGGAAACTGATCTTGACCTAGGTAAAGACACATCTGCTGTTGAGGAAAATCTAACAAAATATCTTGGCGCTAAAAAAGGGCAAATAAAAGCATTTTCTAAAAACCAGTGGACCGCTCCAGTTGCCTCAGGCTCTAACCCGCCTAGGGCTATGGTTGTTTGCCCTTGTACAATGGCCACACTGTCTGCCATTGCCAATGGCGCAGCAGACAACTTAATGCATCGCGCAGCTGATGTGGTTATTAAAGAGCAAAAGAAACTTATTTTGGTGCCTAGAGAAACGCCGTATTCTGCAATTCATTTAGAAAATATGCTTAAACTTTCACGCTTAGGAGTGGCTATTATTGATGCCAATCCAGCTTTTTATCAAAACCCAAAAACAATTCAAGATTTAGTTGATTTTATTGTTGCTAGAATTCTTGACCATCTTGATATTAAGCATGAACTTATACCACCTTGGCAAAGTTAAAACATAAGCACGGATAATCCTAAAAACATTAGAAAAATTGCAAAGAATTTTTTCAACTTTTCTCCATTAACACTATGTGTTACTTTAGCTCCAAGTGGTGCAAAAGCTACACTCATAACTACAATACTAAATAGTGCACTAGTGTGAATAAATCCTAAAGGTTGGGTTGAATATTCATTATCCCATCCGGCCACAATAAAACCAATAGCACCTGCAATTGCAATTGGCATACCTACAGCTGCTGAGGTAGCAATAGCGTTTTTAATACTAACATTGTTATAAGTTAAAAATGGTGTGGTCATAGTACCACCACCAATACCAACAATTGCCGATACCAAACCAATAATATATCCAACTACACTCCAAACCCATCTACTTAGACTATCAACATGCTTAGAGCTACTAATACCAAAGTACATAATAGCAGCTGCACTAAGTTCAAATATTGCAAAGAAAATACGCATAAAGTCAAAACTCATTACTTTGGTAAGTAGTGCACCACTAAAAGCGCCAAGAAGAATAGTTGGAGTAAGTTTTTTAAAATTATTCCAATTAATTGCACCATGAGCATGATGCGCTCTAACGCTTGATATTGAAGTAAATATAATTGCTGCAAGTGCTGTAGCTACCGCAGTATGCATAAGAACTTGCTCATCAACACTAGAGGATAATAAATACAACAAAGCCGGCACCATAATAAGCCCACCACCAACACCTAATAGTCCAGCAATAAATCCTGAAAAAGCACCAAGTGATAATAATGCTATTATTTCAACCAAGTGCTAACCTCATTAATTAATAACTCATCATTGTCATTAAAAAAATGATCTGTAGTAACCATTTTCTGCAAATAATTAGAATTATGTTTTGATGCATCTGCCTTATCTTTAATTCCTTGCATTACTGAATCAATGTCATCATTTCCGTATAAGTCTAATACTGGTATATTGACTTTAGACAAATACTTAGCTGCAGTTTTAGGCATGCCTATTGCAATAAATCTATTGAATGGATGGGTATTATTTGCTAGAAAATGAGACGACATAACTGCACCTAAACTGTGTGCTATTAATACATCAGCTTCTAATTTTTCAGATTTAAGGAAGTTTATAGCTGCAGATATACGTTTATCACTAACATTAAGTAACGGCATATAACTATCAGAACCAATGCCATTTTCTAAAACTGGCATTTGTATTGATAAAGTATTAAAACCATATTCAGTTAATCCAACTCGCAATGGCTGGACAACCTGAGAGAAATCAGGATGAACTCCTAAACCATGCACAATAACAGCTGTTTTCTTACTAGTATTCTCACTTGAGGTGTAAATCGACAAAAACTCATGGTTATCCGCCTGCAGCCAAACAATATCACCATCCATTAACCCATCTTCAACTTGCTCTGCCCAGCGTGATTCTTTAGCATAATCTGGCAATACTTGAGCAAATGCCAAATTACTCATTAATATTAGCAATATAAATAATTTCATAACCTTCCCCTTTGTTAATTCATTATAAAACTAGCAATATAGTTAAAGAAAAAATTTAACAAATTTTAAGAATAGCTACTTTTAAGCCAAAAACACCAACAATCAGACTTTTTAGCCTAAATTACACCAAAAATAGCCTAAAAATAGTAAAAATATGTATTTTTTTAACAAAAAGTATTAAAAAATATGCAAGAAAATAATATAAAAATACTAATTTTTAGTAAATTAAATGAGTTTTTAATAGATTATTAGCAAAATTTGCTAAATTTTTGGAAAAAAAATACCAACACACATAAAACAATGCGGGTAAACATTATATTCGATTAAATGTAAATACTATTCTGAGCACTACTCAAAAATTGTATTTAAAATTTATTATCTTTTTTTATTTTTTAATTTAGATAGATTTGCAATTGGTAAAGCAATACTTGATATAGCGCCATTTAAAACTCTACTAGCATCAACTTTAGATATTCCAGATGATAATGCAACCTGTTCGATTAGCTCAATAAGCTCCGACTTCTTCATTAACTCCTCCCCCGAGATGTTTTTAAGAAAATAATGACTTATATTGTCATTTATGGTGCATTATAAGCTTAATAATTAGAGAATGATATCTTTTTCCCGTAAATTAATTACGGTTATTAATAGTTCTAATATTTGATTGATAAATTACTCACTAACAGTAGTTAGGCCAACTGCTCTCCAGGCCTGCATACCGCCACGATAATATTTTAATTTTTCCGCTGGATACCCAAAGCCAATAAGCCTTCTGATCATCCTTGGAGATTTGCCACACCAAAGGCCATTGCAGTAAAGTACAAGGGTTTTGGCATCAGAGAAATCATAACCTTTGTCTGTGTGTATAACGCCAAAGATTTCAAGAGTTTTCTTTCTATCCTCTAAAGTGATAAGTTTTTTATTTTCAATGCGAATAGCCCCAGGAATAAGCCCAGTAATCGTAGTTGCAGATTGTGGTCTAGCATCAACTATTAACACATTATCATTCCCATGAGAAATTTGCTGAATATAATCAATCACCTCAAGCTCAGCCACAGTGTCAACTGGATAAGGCTTAAATGGAAACAATGGTTGGATTTTGCCACGCCAAGTATCTTGATAAAACTTCATGATTTTGGCACTTCTATTTTGATTGCGTTTTATCTCAACCAAATCATCGTCAATTAATACATCAACTTCTTTTACACCTTTTTCAATCAGCACATCTTTGGCTAAAGATGAGAAAGATAGCAGTACAAATAAAAGAGTTAATAACGCTTTCATTAAGTTTAATCTAATGAATTTAAGAAAGTTTAGAGCGAATAATGCCAGATACTTGACCCATGTCAGCTTTGCCTGCTAGTTGAGCTTTTAAAGCACCCATAAGCTTACCCATATCTTGCATTGAAGATGCACCTGTATCTGCAATAGCTTGATCTACAGCTTGTAATATCTGCTCTTCACTCATTTGCTCAGGCATGTAGTTATTTAAAATTACCAGCTCAGCTTCTTCGTTTGCCACTAAGTCATCACGACCAGCGTCTTTGAATTGAGAAATTGAATCCTTACGTTGTTTAACCATCTTTTGGATAACACTAGTAACCTGAGCATCATCTAATTCAATACGCTCATCAACTTCTTTTTGTTTGATTGCTCCAAGGATCATACGGATCGCTTTTAAAGCATTGGTGTCTTTAGCTTTCATTGCTGACTTCATGTCGTCAGTAATTTGAGATTTAAGCGCAGACATAATATTTTATAGTGCTTATAAAAAAAGCATTTAGTACATGCGTTTGCGGTGTACGCGATTTTTTGCCATCTCTTTATGAGTGCGCTTAACAGCAGCTGCTTTTTTACGCTTTTTAACCCATGTTGGCTTTTCATAGAATTCTTTCTTTCTAACGTCAGTAATAACACCTGCACGATCACAAGAACGTCTAAAACGTCTTAGTGCAATATCAAATGGTTCGTTCTCTCTTACTTTAATTGATGGCATGTGTTTATTCCTTTAAGATTCTTCTGTAGTTTCGTTTGCACTATCAGTGCTGTCAAAGTCAACCAATTGAACAATTGCCATTGGTGCTTTATCACCAGTTCTAAAACCAGCTTTTAAAATACGAACATAACCGCCAGGACGGTCTTTATAAAACGGACCTAACTGTGTAAATAACTTAGCAACTGACGCATCATCACGTAGAGCTGCAAAAGCACGACGACGATTTGCAACATTATCATTTGCTGCTTTAGTAATTAATGGCTCAACAACACGTCTAAGCTCTTTTGCCTTAGGTAGAGTTGTTTTAATTGTTTCATGTAGAAACAATGAGTTTGCCATGTTTTTAAACATCGCCTTACGGTGCGATGCATTACGGTTTAGTTGTTTACCTGACTTTCTATGTCTCATTGTAATTCCTTATTCACTCATTAAGTCAACTGGAGGCCAATTAGGGATATCTGTACCCAAATCTAAACCTTTCTCAGTTAGTACTTCTTTAATCTCATTTAATGATTTACGACCTAAGTTAGGAGTTCTAAGTAGGTCTTGCTCTGATTTCTGAATTAAATCACCAATGTAGTAGATTTGCTCTGCTTTTAAGCAGTTTGCACTACGCACTGTAAGCTCTAACTCATCAACTGCAGCCAATAGTTGAGGATCAAAGTCATCTGAAGTTGGAAGAGCTTCTTCTTCTTCAACTAACTCTAATTCAACAAATGAAGAAAGTTGGTCTTGTAGGATTGAAGCTGCACGCTTAATTGCTGCTTCTGCATCTACAGAGCCATTAGTCTCCATATTAATATTTAATTTGTCAAGGTTAACCTTTTGATCAACACGTGCTGCATCAACAGTGAAGCTAACACGTTTAATCGGTGAAAAGCTAGCGTCTAACTGCATACCACCAATAGTTGAAGCTTCTTCTTCATTGCGTGTAACAGCAGTATCATAACCTCTACCAGTAGAAATCTTAAGTGTCATACGGATATGACCACCGTCGTTTACTGTTGCAATAACTTTATCCGGGTTGTGAGCAGTAATATCTGTAGCACTTGCTTCAATATCAGCAACTGTTACATCACAAGGGCCTTTTTTATCAATAACTACTTCAGCGCTATCAGATGTGTTTAGAGAAACTGAAACTTCTTTTAAATTTAAAAGAATATCAAGCACATCCTCTTGAACACCATCAATAGTTGAGAATTCATGCTGAACACCATCAATTGCAACTTCAGTTACTGCACTGCCAGTCATAGAAGAAAGTAAAGTTCTTCTAAGGGCATTACCCAATGTATGGCCAAAACCACGCTCTAATGGCTCAAGAATAATCTTGTACTCATTGGTACTAATTTCAGACGACTCTACTAACTTTGGCTTTAAAAAATCTTTTGCGCTACCTTGCATAATTTATGTTTATCCTTTATTTAGAATATAATTCAACAATTAAGTGTTCTTCAATGTCAGATGAAATATCATCACGAGCAGGAACATTCTTAAATACGCCTTTAAGCGCTTTATTATCAACATCCATCCACTCTGGCTGACCAGCTTGCTCAGCAAGCTCAACTGCTAGTTGAATACGAGATTGTTTCTTTGATTTTTGTCTAACTTCAATCTCATCGTTAGCACTTACTTGATAAGAAGGGATATTAACAATAGTACCGTTAACCAAAATAGACTTATGCGAAACTAACTGACGTGCTTCAGCACGAGTAGAAGCAAAACCCATACGGTAAACTACATTGTCAAGACGACATTCAAGTAATGATAATAAGTTTTCACCAGTTGAACCTTTCTTCTGTGAAGCTTTTTTGTAGTACAAACGGAATTGCTTTTCTAAAATTCCATACATTCTACGAACTTTTTGCTTTTCACGAAGCTGTAAGCCATAATCAGAACCTTTAGCACGACGTGCAGTTGCACCATGCATACCAGGTAGTTGAGTAACCTTACATTTTGAATCTAGTGATCTAACACCACTCTTTAAAAATAAATCAGTGCCTTCACGACGTGCTAATTTACAAGTAGGTCCAGTATATCTAGCCATATTTTATCCTTATACTCTACGTTTCTTAGAAGGACGACAACCGTTATGAGGGATTGGAGTCACATCTGTAATTGATTGAATTTTTAAACCTTGTGCATTAAGACCACGGATAGCACTATCTCTGCCAGGACCAGGACCTTTTACACGTACTTCAAGGTTTTTCATGCCAAAAGCAAGTGCTTTTTCACCACAATTGCCAGCTGCAACTTGAGCGGCAAATGGTGTTGATTTTCTTGAACCTCTAAAACCTGAACCACCTGAAGTTGCCCAGCAAACTGCGTTGCCATGACGATCAGTGATCATTACGATAGTATTGTTAAATGTTGCATGAATATGCGCAATACCATCAGATATAATTTTTTTAGACTTCTTTTTTGTTGGTGCTGTAGCCATTATATTTACCTAAATTATTTAATTAGACGACGAGGACCCTTACGAGTTCTAGCGTTAGTTTTAGTTCTTTGACCACGTAGTGGTAATCCTTTTCTATGACGAACACCACGGTAACAACCTAAATCTTTAAGGCGTTTAATGTCCATTGAAATTTGACGTCGAAGATCACCTTCAACTTCAAATTGAGCTACTGCAGAACGTAGAGTCTCCAATTGATCTTCAGATAAATCCGCTACTTTAGTAGTTGGATCAATTTTAGTTTCAGCACAAATTGATTTTGCTCTTGTATCACCGATACCAAAAACAGACTGTAAGCCAATTACAATATGCTTATGTGTTGGGATATTTATTCCTGCTATTCTAGCCATATGTTCCTTTTATTTTCCTTGCTATTTTTATCTTTTTTGCTTAGCTATTTTTAGCCAAACTCAAAGTACAATTTAAAATTTGAAAAACCCGCAATTATACTTTTTAGGCCCTTCAATGTCAACATAAATTAACCTTGTCTTTGCTTATGACGAGGTTCTTTACAAATTACTCTTACCACGCCATTTCGCTTGATAATTTTGCAATTATTACAAATCTTTTTTACAGATGCTCTTACTTTCATAATTTCTACCTTTTAGTTCATGCCCGCTTTTTTCATAAGCGATTCGTATTGATTAGACATTAAGTGTGATTGAGCCTGTGCAATAAAGTCCATTACTACAACCACGATAATTAACAACGAAGTACCACCAAAATAAAATGGTACATTCCAATAAAGAATTAAAAACTCTGGTAATAAACAAACAGCTGTGATGTAAATAGCACCTGATGCTGTAAGTCTTGACATTACCGAATCAATATAATCTGCAGAATGCTGACCTGGACGAATACCCGGAATAAACCCTCCAGACTTGCGTAAGTTATCAGCAGTATCTTTTGAATCAAATGTTAATGCAGTATAGAAGAATGTAAAGAATACAATCGCTAAACCATAAAACATTACATACAAAGGCTGTCCTGGAGACAAGCTTGCTGCAATATCAGCTAACCAGCCCATGCCTTCAGATTGTGAGAACCATCCGCCTAATGTTGCTGGAAATAAAATAATAGAAGATGCAAAGATTGGTGGAATTACACCAGCCATATTGATCTTAAGTGGTAAGTATGAACTTTGACCACCAACCATCTTACGACCTTGTTGACGTTTTGCATAATTAACAGTAATACGTCTTTGGCCACGCTCCATAAATACAACAAATGCTGTAACTAATAGAGTCATAATAAGTAGCGCAACAACAAGAATAACTGTAAGCTCACCAGTTGATACTAGAGATAAAGTTGATCCCATAGCAGAAGGCAAACCAGAAACAATACCGGCAAAAATAATCATTGAAATACCATTACCAATGCCTTTTTCAGTAATCTGCTCACCAAGCCACATTAAGAATAATGTTCCTGTTGTAAGAGTAACAACTGTAACTAATGAAAAAGTAAATCCTGTTTGAGTAACAAGAGCTACGCCACCTGCAGTTTGTGATTGTAGAGCAATCGAAATACCGTATGACTGAAATACAGCTAGCACAACAGTGCCTAAACGAGTGTATTGAGTAATCTTACGCTTTCCAGTCTCGCCTTCTTTTTTCAACTGCTGAAGTTTTGGTACAACTGAAGTCATAAGCTGCACAATAATTGATGCAGAAATATAAGGCATAATACCTAGCGTAAAGATAGATAATCTTTCAAGCGCACCACCAGAGAACATATTAAACATATCCAAAATAGTACCCTGTTGATCTTGCACAAGTGATGCTAGAGCAGTTCCAGAGATAAATGGAATAGTAATATGCGTTCCTAACCTAAAAACGATTAACGCACCCAATAAAAAGAGGATGCGCTTTGATAAATCTTCGGAAAGGCCTAAAGGTTGACTCATCTAATTTACTCGTTAACTGAGCCTTTAGCTGCTTCAATAGCTGCTTTTGCGCCTTTAGTTGCTTTAATACCTGTTAGAGTTACAGCTCGGTTAATTTCACCAGATAGCATAACTTTAACACGTTGAATGTTTTTTGTAATAAGATTGTGTTTCTTTAATACTTCAATTGTAATTTCACTTTCTTCAAGTTTGTCAATTTCAGACAATGTAACTTCTGAAGTAATAATTGATACTCTTGATGAGAAGCCAACTTTTGGTAAACGACGTTGAAGTGGCATCTGACCACCTTCAAAACCAATCTTAGTAAAACCACCTGAACGAGATTTTTGACCTTTATGACCACGGCCACAAGTTTTGCCAAAACCACTACCAATACCACGACCAACGCGTTTTCTAGTAGCTTTCTCACCTTCAGCAGGTCGAATAGTGTTTAATTGCATCACGTTCATATTAATCCTCTACTTTTAATAAGTAAGAAACTTTATTGATCATACCTCTAACCGCAGGTGTGTCTTCAAGTTCAACTGTATGGTTAATTCTTTTAAGACCCAAGCCAGTAACAGTTGCACGGTGCGAAGGTAAGCGACCATAAAAACTTTTAACTAAAGTTACAGTAACTGTATTTTTCTTTGCTGGTGCTTTCTTAGCTGCAGGCTTTTTAGCAGGAGCAGCTTTTTTTGTAGTAGTAGCTTTTTTAGCAGCTGCTACTTTAGCAGGAGCCTTCTTTGCTGGTGCTTTTTTAGCTGCAGGCTTTTTTGCTGCTGCTTTTTTAGCTGCAGGCTTTTTTGCTGCTGCTTTTTTAACTTCTTTCTTTTCTTCAGCCATTACGCTTCCCCAGTAATTTCTTCAACAGTTTTACCACGCTTTGCAGCAACAGACTGTGGAGATGACATAGATGTTAAACCCTCAATTGTTGCGCGAACAACACTAATTGGGTTACGAGTACCATTACATTTAGCTAAGATGTTGTGTACACCTACAGCTTCTAATACACTACGCATAGGACCGCCAGCAATAACACCAGTACCTTCAGATGCTGGTTGCATATAAACTTTTGCAGCGCCAACGTTTGATGTAACTGGGTAGTAAAGAGTGCCATCTTTAAGTGGAACAGTTTTCATTGCTCTTCTGGCCTTATCCATAGCTTTTTGAATAGCAGCTGGAACTTCACGAGCTTTACCAGTGCCGTAGCCAACACGGCCATTGCCGTCACCAACTACAACTAAAGCTGAGAAGCCAAAGATACGACCACCTTTAACAACTTTTACTACACGACGAATATTAACTAGTTTTTCAATGAACTCGTTGTCTTCGTTATTATTATTATTTTTATATTCAGCCATTATTACGCCTTTTATTCTTAATTTATTTAATTGAGACTCTGTGAATTAGAATTCTAATCCGCCTTCTCTAGCAGCTTCAGCAAGTGCCTTAACACGACCATGGTATTTAAAACCAGAACGATCAAACGCTACTTTAGATACCTTAGCTTTCTTTGCTGCTTTTGCAATTAATGTACCAACTTCAGTTGCTGCTGCAACATTACCACCATTTTTCATCTTTGCAGACAAAGAAGATGCAGATGCTAACACCTTAGTGCCACAATTACTAACTACCTGAGCATAAATATGCTGAGAAGATTTGTGAACGCACAAACGATCAACATTGTTCTCTTTATTCTTTGCTCTAAATTTTGTTGCTCTTCTTAAACGAGCTTGTTTTTTAGAAAGTTTCATATTTTTGCCTTTAATTCAATTATTTCTTCTTAGCTTCTTTACGTACAACGTACTCATCTGTATAGCGAACACCTTTACCTTTGTATGGCTCAGGTGGACGATAAGCTCTAATTTCTGCAGCCACTTGACCAACTTTTTGCTTATCCATACCTTTAACTACAATCTCAGTTTGAGATGGAGTTTCTACAGTAATACCTTCAGGAAGTTGGTAATTTACCGGGTGTGAAAAACCTAAAGTAAGATCTAAAACCTTGCCTTTAGCTTGTGCACGATAACCAACACCAATAAGTGATAGTTTCTTTTCCCAACCTTCAGATACACCTTGTACTAAATTTGCTGTATTTGCTCTTGCAGTTCCTGCTTGAGCCCATGCAGATTTCTCTTCTTTTTTATCAACGTCAGTAGTTGAAAAAGTAAGAATATTATCAGTATTGTCAATCTTAACGAACGGATGAAAATCCATTTGCATTTGACCTAACTTACCCTTAACAGAAACAGTTGAACCATTAATTGATACTTCAACGCCTGCAGGAATTGTAATTGGTGCTTTTGCTATTCTAGACATCTTATAACTCCTTAAGAAATGCTACACAAAACTTCACCGCCAACATTATTGGCGTTTGCAGCTTGTCCACTCATAACACCCTTAGGTGTAGAAACAATAACAATACCTAAACCGTTCATAATTGATGGCATTTCATCTTTACCAACATATACTCTTAATGAAGGTTTTGAGATGCGCTCAAGATTTTCTATAACCGGCTTACCATCGTAATACTTAAGTTTAATATTAATAGTTTTTTTCGCACTTTCGCCATCAACTGAAAAAGACTCAATATAGCCTTCTTGTTGCATAACACTAGCAATAGCTGACTTTAAATTAGATGCTGGAATTGCAACCTCTGCTTTTTCAACCATATGCGCATTACGAATGCGAGTTAACATATCAGCAATTGGATCAGACATACTCATATCAATAACCTCCTACCAACTAGCTTTAGATAAACCTGGAACTTCACCATTCATAGTTCTTTCTCTAAGTTTTGTCTTTGCAAGACCAAACTTACGATAAAAACCATGTGGACGACCTGAAAGACCACAGCGATTACGCTGACGAGTCGGAGATGCGTCTCTTGGTAGAGCTTGCAACTTGATTGTTGCTTGAAAGCGCTCCTCGTCAGAAGAGTTTGCACTTTTAATAATTCTTTTTAACTCAAGGCGCTTTTCACGGTATTTTTCAACCAGCTTTGCACGCTTGACGTCTCTGTTAATCATAGACTTTTTAGCCATCTGTGTTTATCCTTTTTATTTATCCCTTAAATGGGAAGTTAAACATTGCTAATAGTTTCTTAGCGTCATCATCATTAGTAGCTGTAGTTGTGATAGCGATATCCATACCACGAACCTTAGTTACTTTTTCAAAATCAATTTCTGGGAATACAAATTGCTCTGTAAGACCCATATTGTAATTACCACGACCATCAAAAGAAGTTGCTTTTAAACCACGGAAATCACGAATACGTGGGATAGCAATATTAATTAGACGATCTAAAAATTCATACATTCTTTCTTTGCGAAGAGTAACTTTACAACCAATTGCATTACCTTCACGAATTTTAAAACTAGCTACAGATTTTCTAGCTCTTGTAGTAAGTGCTTTTTGACCTGAGATTAAACCCATTTCTTCTAAAGCGCTTTGTAAAACTTTTTTATCACCAAGTGCGTCACCTAGACCCATGTTGATAGTAATCTTTTCAATCTTTGGCACTGCCATAGGATTGTTTTCTCCCAGCTCTTTTTGCAGTGCTGAGTGAATTTCATTTTTATATTGTTCTTGTAATCTTGTAGCCACGATTTAATTCCTTACTATTATCAAACGATTGCTTTGCCGTTTGATTTAAAAAATCTTTCTTTATTGCCGTCTTTGTCAGTTCTAAAACCAACTCTATCTGCTTTCTTAGTTTCTGGGTTGTAAATTGCAACATTAGAAACTGCAAGAGGCATCTCCATATCTTCAATACCGCCTTGTGTACCTGTATTAGGATTTGGACGAACGTGCTTTTTAGCTAAATTAAGACCTTCAACAATAATCTTATCATTAGCAACTTTTGTAACAGTACCTGTAGAACCTTTGTCCTTACCAGCAATAATAATTACTTCGTCGTTTTGTTTAATCTTATTCATTACAGTACCTCTGGAGCAAGTGAAACGATCTTCATAAATTGAGCAGAACGTAATTCACGTGTAACTGGGCCAAAAATACGTGTACCAATTGGCTCAAGCTTTGTATTTAATAAAACTACAGCATTACCGTCAAAACGAATACGTGAACCATCATTACGACGAACACCTTGTGCACTACGTACAACTACTGCATCATATACATCACCTTTTTTAACTTTGCCACGTGGTGAAGCTTCTTTAATACTTACCTTAATAACATCGCCAATATTAGCGTAACGACGCTTTGATCCGCCTAATACTTTAATACACATTGCTTTAACGCCACCACTGTTATCAGCAACATTAAGTTTTGTTTGCATTTGAATCATTTTATGCTCTCTTAAATATCTTTAAATTAATCAATAGAAACTGCTTTTTCAACAACTTCTGATAATGTCCAACACTTAGTTTTAGAGTAAGGCTTAGCCTCAACAACTCTAACTGTATCACCAACAGAACATTCATTATTTTCATCATGCGCATGAATCTTAGTACTACGCTTGATATACTTTTTATAAATTGGGTGTCTTACTTTACGCTCAACTAAAACAGCAATAGTTTGATTGCGGCTATCGCTAACAACTTTACCTGTTAATTCGCGTTTTACTTTTGCATCACTCATGATTGTTTCTGCCTAATAATAGTTTTAACTTGTGCAATAGATTTTCTCACTTTGCCTATCTTAGATGTATCTTCAAGCTGAGCACTACGGTGTTGCATACGCAACTCAAAATGCTCTTTTAATAGATCCATCAAAGTATTGTTAAGTTGTGAGATATCTTGATCTCTTAATTCTTTTACGTCCATTACATTACCGTCCTTTTAGTAACAGTTGTTTTAACTGGTAATTTAGCTGCTGCAAGTGCAAACGCTTCACGAGCAACTTGCTCATCAACACCTTGCATTTCAAACAACATTTGACCAGGCTTAATTTGTGCAACCCAATAATCAACTGCACCTTTACCTTTACCCATACGCACTTCAAGTGGCTTAGAAGTAATAGGCTTGTCTGGGAATACACGAATCCAAATCTTACCTTGACGTTTTACATGACGAGTCATGGCACGACGTGCAGCTTCGATTTGTCTTGCTGTCATACGACATCTACCAGTAGCTTGCAAACCGATCTCACCAAAACTAACTTTGTGACCAGCAGCTAGACCGCGGTTACGGCCCTTCATTACCTTTCTATATTTTGTGCGTTTAGGTTGTAACATTTTATTGTTTCCTTACTTCTTGCCTAGTTGATTAGTAGCACCTCTACGTGCAACTTCATCTAATGTGCCTTTTTTATGATCAAGGATTTCACCTTTGAAAATCCAAACCTTAATACCAATTACACCATATTGTGTATTAGCGCCATAATGTGCATAGTCAACATCAGCTCTAAATGTGTGTAATGGAACACGGCCTTCACGGTACCACTCTGAACGAGCAATTTCTGCACCATTTAAACGACCACTTACCATAACCTTAATACCTTGTGCACCAAGACGTGTTGCATTACCAAGTACACGCTTAACAGCACGACGATACATAACACGCTTTTCTAATTGTTGAGCAATATTCTCAGCAACTAAACGAGCATCAAGTTCAGGCTTTTTAATTTCTTCAATACTAATATGAACAGGAACACCCATCATCTCAGCAACAATTTTCTTAAGGTTTTCAATATCTGCACCTTTCTTACCAATAACAATACCTGGACGTGCAGTATGAATAATTACCTTTGCGCTGCTTGCAAGACGCTCAATATTAATGCGACTAACTGATGCAGACTTTAATTTATCAAATAGGAAGTCTCTAACTTCAATATCAGATAGAAGGTAGTTAGAATAATTTTGACTATTGGCATACCATTTAGAATCCCAATCTTTAACGATGCCTAATCTAATACCTTTTGGATTTACTTTTTGACCCATACTTAAACCTATTTGCTAACGCCAACTGTAATGTGGCTTGTTCTTTTTAAAATTCTATTTGCACGACCTTTTGCTCTTGGTCGAATTCTTTTCATTGTTGAACCTTCGTCAACATAAACGCTAGATACTTTTAACTCATCAATATCTAAACCGTTATTATGCTCAGCATTTGAGATTGCTGAATTAAGTACTTTTCGTACAAGTACTGCAGCCTTCTTATTACTAAAAGCTAAAATATTTAATGCTTCTTCAACTGGCTTTTGGCGAATTTGATCCGCAATTAATCTTGCCTTAAAAGCTGAAGTTCTTGCAAATTTATGTACTGCTTTAATCTCTTCCATAATTATTTACCTATTAAGCGCTACGATCACCAGAGTGACCAGTGAAAGTTCTAGTAGCTGCAAATTCACCAAGTTTATGACCAATCATCTCTTCATTAATAGATACTGGAACATGTGCTCTACCATTATGTACCGCAATTGTTAAACCAATCATCTCTGGCACAACAACACTACGACGCGACCAAGTTTTAATTGGTTTTCTGTCATTATTTTCTTGAGCTTTTAATACCTTTTGAATTAAATGCTCATCAACAAATGGTCCTTTTCTTACAGATCTTGCCATAACTAACCCTTATTATTTTCTACGACGTACGATTAACTTATCAGTACGTTTGTTTTTACGTGTCTTGTAACCTTTAGTAGGCATACCCCAAGGAGAAACTGGATGGCGACCACCACTAGTTTTACCTTCACCACCACCATGTGGGTGATCAACCGGGTTCATAACAACACCACGAACTGTTGGTCTAACACCTCTCCAACGAGTTGCGCCAGCTTTACCTAATTTTCTTAGACTGTGTTCAGACTTAGATACCTCGCCAATAGTTGCACGACACTCTGCTAATACTTTACGTACTTCACCAGAACGTAATCTTAAAGTTACATAAGCACCTTCTTTAGCAATAAGTTGAGCTGAAGTACCAGCACTTCTTGCCATTTGTGCACCTTTACCAGGCTTTAATTCAATACAATGAATCACACTACCAAGTGGAATATTTGCAAGTGGCATTACATTACCTGCTTTAATAGCTACAGTATTACCAGATACAATTTCATCGCCAGCAGATAAACCTTTAGGAGCAATAATATATTTACGCTCACCATCTGCATATAAAACTAAAGCAATGTTTGCACTACGATTAGGATCGTATTCAATACGCTCTACTTTAGCTGTAATATCGTCTTTATTACGCACAAAATCAATTACACGGTAACGTTGTTTATGACCGCCGCCTTTATGACGAGTAGTAATGCGACCATGATTATTTCTACCAGCAGTTTTACTCTTGCTTTCAGTTAGAGGTGCATGAGGCGCGCCTTTATGTAGATCTTTATCTACAATACTAACTACAAATCTTCTACCTGGTGAAGTTGGTTTTCTTTTAATTACTTGTGCCATAATAATTTACCTATTGCGCGCTTACGTCAATCATTTGACCTTCAGAAACTTTTACAACAGCTTTCTTCCAATCAGAACGTTTGCCCGCCTTACCTTTAAACATTTTTGTCTTACCCTTCATAATTGAAGTAGTAACGCTTTCAACTGAAACACCAAATAGAGTTTCAACTGCAGCTTTAATTTCTTTTTTGTTGCTATCAGTTCTAACCTTAAAAGCATACTGATTATCAGCTGACAAACGAGAAGTCTTTTCAGATACGATTGGCGCTAATAATGTTTTTAAAACTTTTTCTTGATTCATAGCATACCTTCCACTTTCTTTAATGCTGCTTCTGTAATAACTACATTTTCATAACCAATTAAACTAATTGGATCAATGCTTTGAGTATCACAAACACCAACATGGTATAAGTTACGTGATGATAAGTACAAATTCTCATCTAACTCATCAGTCATAAGCAATGCATCTTTAACATTTAATGACTTCATAAGTGCAGTAACATTTTTAGTTTTAGCTTCGTTAATACCAAACTCATTTACAACTTTTAATCTACCACTACGTGCTAACTCAGAAAAGATAATACTAATTGCACCTTTGTACATTTTCTTGTTAACTTTTTTAGCGTAATTGCGAGGCTGTGCTGCAAATGTAACACCACCACTACGCCATATTGGACCACGAGTAGTACCCGCACGTGCACGACCTGAGCCTTTTTGAGCCCAAGGTTTTTTACCGCCACCACTTACAGCAGAACGATTCTTTTGTGCTTTAGATCCTTGACGACCTGCAGCCATGTAACTAGTAGTTACTTGGTGTACTAAAGACTCGTTGTAATCTCTAGCAAAAATATCATCAGCAACATCAACTTTGCTTGATTTATTAGTGCTTGTGTTTAATACTTCTAATTTCATCTTAAACCTTAACTATTATTCAGCCGCTTCAGCAACTTCTTCAGTTGTTGCCTGAGCTTCAATATTTTTACTTACTTCAGCATTAACTTTATCTTTCTTAGGTGAAAGAGAAACTTTCACAAAACCCTTAGTTGCACCAGGGATTGCTCCTTTTACTAAAATAACGTTTTTATCACTATCAACTCTTACAATTTCTAAACACTCTTGTGTTACTTGCTCATCACCCATGTGACCAGACATTTTCTTACCTTTAAATACGCGGCCTGGCTCTTGACACTGACCGGTAGAACCAATCGCTCTATGTGAGATAGAGTTACCATGTGTTGCATCTTGCATTGAGAAATTATGACGCTTCACACCACCTTGATAGCCTTTACCTTTTGATTGGCCAATTACGTCAACATAGTGACCTGCACCAAACATAGATAAGTCAAATACTTTAGCATCTGCGATTTCATCAGCATCAGCTCTAAATTCCCATAGACCTAAACCAATTTCTTCACCAGCTTTACCGTAATGACCTTTAATAGCGCTTGATACACGACGCACTTTTGCTTCGCCTTTTTTATTAACTTTTTTGCCTGTAGTAACTTGTACAGCACTGTAACCATCTACTTCAACAGTTCTTGTTTGTACAACACGATTAGGCTCAATTTTGATAACACTAACAGCAGTAGCCGAACCATCGTCAGCCATGATGCGTGTCATTCCTAATTTTTGACCTACTAAACCAATTGCCATGATCTTTCTTCCTAGTAAATTATTCTATTAGTTAAGTTTAATTGCTACATCTACACCAGCTGCAAGGTCTAATTTCATTAGCGCATCAACTGTTTTATCTGTAGGGCTAATAACGTCCATTAACCTAACGTATGTTCTTAGTTCGTACTGATCTCTCGCCTTCTTATTAACGTGAGGAGAAGTAAGTACTGTAAAACGTTCTTTCTTTGTAGGAAGAGGGATTGGACCTCTTACACTAGCACCAGTACGTTTAGCTGTTTCCACAATCTCTACGGCTGATTTATCGATTAATCGATGATCAAATGCCTTAAGTTTAATTCTAATATTTTGATTGCTCATTTACCTAAAATCCTCTTTAATTTATGAGTAGCTTTTTCTCAAACGAAAAACCGAAGATTATACAATAAAGCTTCGGTCTTTTTCTAAATTATTTCCTTAATCTGTCACCTTAGACACAACACCCGCACCAACAGTACGGCCGCCTTCTCTA
>CAYOFV010000004.1:0-42722 GCA_964403565.1 uncultured Piscirickettsiaceae bacterium
AAACCTATAGGCAATGCAAATCCTACAATTGGGATTTTGGATGAACTCGAAGCTCTTGAAGAATACAAAGTTGAAATGATGTGCGCTGATGAATGTGTTGAAGAAGTTATTAAGGCAATGAAGTTTGCACACTCATACGAAGAAGTTGCCTATACGGTTTTTAAAATGGAGAATCTATGAATAGACCTTACGAACACGGATTTATGTTAAGCCTTCTAACACTTGCAATTGTTGGATTGATCTGGCTTTTCTCTCCATTTATACCTGCACTATTCTTCTCGTTATTAATTGCTATTGCCACATTTGGACAATATCAGAAAATTAGTAATAATTTTTCAAATTCAATATCTGCTCTAATAATGACATTATTAGTTACTTTTATACTAATTCTTCCACTTGGATATATCCTACTAGTAAGCGGTCTAGAAATATCTAACCTTATTCAAAACATTAATTCTAATTTTGACATTGGCAGCATTAGTCAATTAATCAGCTCCACAATATCAGGATTACCAATATCAGAAAATATACAAAACACCATTTATGCAAGTATCAATAATAATCTTGAGAGCTTGTTAACAAATGCAAAAGATTTCTCTGTTGTTATACTAAAAAGCATAGTTTCACTATCTTCAAACTTTATTTTATTTGTAATAATTGTTATTTTTTCGCTATATTACTTTTATATAGATGGCAGAGAAATTGTTAAAAAAATTAAAGATTTAACCCCGCTAGAAAATCATCTAGACAATATTATGTTTAATTCATTTGCCAACCTATCGATAACCTTGGTTGGAAGTGTATTTATAGTTGCCATTCTTCAAGGTGTAGTATTTAGTATTGGTGTTATGTTGGTAGATTTACCAGTTCTATATTTTGGTATTGCTATGGCGCTTGCCAGCTTTATTCCAGTATTAGGCGGGCTAATTATTTGGCTACCATTAAGTATATATTTATACGCCCAAGGTCAAAGTGTTGATGCCTTGATAATTGTAATATTTGGTGCATTTATAATTGGTACAATAATTGATCATTTTATCCGTCCAATTGTTATTAAAAAATGTTCAAGTAAAGCAGATAAATCTAGTGCACTTGATCATACACTAATAACAGTTTTATCAACCCTTGCAGGAATTATCCAATTTGGTGTATTAGGGTTATTTGTAGGTCCAATTATTGCTGCAATGGCAATTAGTATTTTTGATGTATATACCATCAAGTATAAAGACTCACTAGATAAATCTTGACCAAAACAGTATAATACTGCTTTTTACATAAAACCTTATTGCGTTATGCTAAAAAGACTTATTGAGTTTATTAAAAACAATCATCCAGAATCAAATATTGACGAATATCTAGATGCAAAATATATTAGCCTTAATAATGAGCAGCTTAAAAAAATTGCCGATGCAATAAACAGTGGTGAAGTTGAAGACAAGGGTGCATCAAGCTGTAGTGCTAATCAGTTTATTTTTCACTTTGGCTCAACTATAATTCTAGTAAAACGTGATGAAACTGATTCAAACGCCGTGTATCAAGCCGAGCTTTCATGGGAAACAGACTTTTTATCAATCCGCTCTGTACGTGATAAAGCCAAAGGATTTTATTTTATAAACTTTGAGTTTGATGACAATTACAACACCACTCTTAACGAAACTCAAAAGCTGATCAAAGATCAGATAAATAACGAAACTAAGAATAAAAAGATTGTAGAAAAAGTAATGCCGGTATTAAAAGGCTTTATGCAGGCTATTTCTTAAGCACTTTCGGTAATACTTTTTAATTTTGGTCCAGCTTTAAAAGTAACAACTTTTCTTGCTGAAATTATAACCTCTTCGCCAGTTCTAGGATTTCTTCCTGGTCTTGCTGATTTTTCTCTAACAACAAAATTACCAAAGCCTGATAATTTCACATCATTGCCCTTTTTAAGAGTATCTTTAATTTGATCAAAAAACTCATTAACAATATCTAATGCTTGCGCATTATTGATATCCATATTTTTAACCAACTTATCAGCTATATCTTTTTTGGTAACTGACATATTATCGTAGAGTAGCCGAATGCTTATCTTTAACCGCAGTTAATACAGATTCAATATAAGAGTTAACCTGATCATCAGTTAATGTTGCGTCAAATGACTGATATGATAAATTAAGTGCAATAGACTTCTTGTCAGAGCCAATATTTTCACCCTCGTATACGTCAAAAATACCAACATCTACTAAATGTTGCTGATTCATCTCTTTAATGGTATTAACCAAAGCGTCCGCCGGAGTTTCTTTATCAATAACTAAGGCAATGTCTCTATCAGACTTTTGATATTGTGAAAATGCTTTATATTTTGCAATTGATCCATCTTGTAAGGCTGCAAGGTCTAATTCAAACAAGTAACACTTAGGTAATGACAAGGTTTTTTGCACTACTGGAGACAAGCTACCAACAACACCAATAACACTATCATTTACTAAAATTTGTGCACATTGTCCTTTTTGTAGAGCCGGATGCTCTGAAGCAACAAATGTATAAGACTTTCCACTTAAAGACAATAAAGACTCAACATCAGCCTTCATATCAAAAAAATCTAGCTCAGCAGGAGAGTTAGACCACTGATTATTATGTCTGTTTCCAGTTATAACACCAGCAATTTTCATATCTTGCTCATCAGCTTTAATACCATCAAAACATAAGCCTAATTCAAAGAATCTAGCGTTAGTGTGTCCACGTCTTTGATTTGATTCAACTGTTTGCAAAAGACCGGCAAAAAGAGTTGATCTCATAGTAGACATATCACTTGATATAGGATTTGCTAATGTTATTTTTTTAGCACTAGGGTCAACTAAGTTTTGATACTTTTCAGAAACAAAACTATAAGTTACAACCTCTTGATAGCCACGATTAACTAAAGCTGAAGCAATGTCGTATTTATCAATATTTGCCTCTGATAATGAGTTAATATTTGTATCTAAAGAAAGTTTTTGTACTGGCAACTTATCATAACCATACAATCTTGCTAATTCTTCAATAAGATCTGCCGGAATACGAATATCAAATCTAAAACTTGGAGGAATAATTGTCCACGAGTTATCGTCTTTATTTGTAATTTCAAAATCAAGACCAATAAATTTTTCTTCAATCCAACTAGCATCTAATTCAAATCCTAGAACTTTTTGGATTTTCTCTTTGGTTATAGTAATTGGATTTATCTCAGGTAATGCTTGATTATCAATACACTCATTAATATTACTTGCTTCTCCGCCACAAATATCAAGGATTAATGCAGTTGCTCTATCCATTGCCATGTTGGTTATATCAAAGTCAACACCACGCTCAAAACGCAAAGAAGATTCAGTATGAAGACCATATTCGCGCGCCTTTCCAGCAATAGAAACTGGTTCAAAGAAAGCACTTTCTAACAAAATATCAGTTGATGAGTCTTGGGTAGAGCTACTCATACCACCCATAACACCAGCAATTGCCAAAGCCTGATTGTCATCTGCAATTACAAGGGTGTTGTCTTTTAATGTTGCAGTTGTTTCGTTTAATAAATCAATTTTCTCGCCTGAATTTGCCATTCTAACTTCAATAGATCCACTGATCTTTGACAGATCAAATGCATGCATTGGCTGGCCTAATTCTAGCAATACATAGTTAGTAATATCAACAACTGGAGAATGCACAGCTTGACCAGAACGTATAAGCTTATCAGCCATCCATTTAGGGGTAGCAACTGTATTATCAATACCTTTTACTACTCTAGTAAGATATTTAGGGCAAGCTTTAGAATTATCTACCTTAGTAGCAATACTATTTTCAATTGATTCTTCAACTTCAAAACTAGGGATACTAATATCCATTGAATAATTACATGCTGCTTCTCTGGCAACACCCAAAATAGAAAAGCAATCACCTCTATTTGGAGTAATATCCAATTCAATAATATTATCATCAAGATTTAAATATTCACGAATATCTACACCTATTGGTGCATCAATATCTAACTCGGCAATACCATCGGATGAATCAGCCATACCAAGTTCAGACTCTGAACAAATCATACCAAATGACTCTACACCGCGAAGTTTAGCTTTTTTGATTTTAAAATCACCTGGAAGTTTAGCACCTACTGTGGCAACTATAACTTTAAGATCTTTTCGAACATTTTTGGCGCCACAAATAATTTGCAGATTCTCACCAGTACCTACATCTACCTGGCACAAGTTTAACTTATCTGCGTCTGGATGTTTTTCACACGCAATAACCTGACCAACAACCACATTGTTAAATGCTGGGGCAACAGCCTCAACACCATCAACTTCAAGACCTGCCATAGTAAGTTGATCTGCAAGCTCGTTATCACTTACATTCGGATTAACCCACTCTCTTAACCAAGATGATAATACGTTCATATTCTATATTTAATTAAATTGCTTTAAGAAACGAATATCGTTCTCAAAGAAAAGCCTAAGGTCATTCACACCATATCTAAGCATGGCCAAACGCTCTACACCCATACCAAATGCAAGGCCGGTATATTCTTCACTATCAATATCTACAGCATTGAGTACATTAGGATGCACAACACCACATCCAAGCACTTCTAGCCAGCCAGTTTTTTTACAAACTCTACAACCATCACCGCCACAAATTACACATTCAATATCCGCTTCTGCAGATGGCTCAGTAAATGGAAAATATGAAGGTCTAAAACGCACTTTAAGATCTTCTTTTTCAAAATAAGCTCGTAGAAAATCAATTAATAAACCTTTAAGTTGGGCAAAATTTGCCTCCTTATCAACGATTAAGCCTTCAACCTGGTGAAACATTGGAGTATGGGTAACATCTGAATCGCAACGATATACACGACCAGGCGCTATAACTCTAACTGGCGGCTCTTGATTCTCCATAGTGCGGATTTGTACGGGCGAAGTATGCGTTCTAAGTACAGTATTCTCATCAAAGTAAAAAGTATCATGCATTGCACGTGCAGGATGATGCTCTGGAATATTAAGTGCACCAAAGTTATGAAAATCATCTTCAATTTCAGGGCCAGTTGCAACCTCAAAACCATTTTTTGCAAATAGTGACTGAATGCGATTTAAAGTAATAGTAACCGGATGCAGTCCACCCGTCTCAACATTACGACCTGGAAGAGTAACATCTACTTTCTCAGCCTCTAGGCGTTTTTCTAGCTCTATTGTTTCAAGTTGATTTTTTCTATCAGTTAATAAATTTTGTATCTCAACTTTAGCTTGGTTGATAGCCTCGCCCATCTTAGGACGCTCCTGAGCTGAAAGCTTACCAAGACCTTTAAGCAATGCTGTTAGTTCACCTTTTTTACCTAAAAAACTAACTCTAATATCGTCTAGCTCTTTTAGATTATTTGCCTTAGCTACTTGAGCTTTGGCTTTATTAAGAATAGTGTCTATCATTTGAAATTTTTGAATATAAAAAGGCCGCTTAACTGCGGCCTTTAAATATAGATTTATTTATGCTTTTGCTAATGCCGCTTTTGCTTGATCTGCGATCTTAGCAAAACCTGCTTTATCATGAATTGCAATATCAGATAAAACCTTACGGTCAATCTCTACACCAGCTTTATTTAAGCCGTTAATCATTTGTGAATAGCTTAAACCATTATTACGCGCTTCAGCGTTAATACGCACAATCCATAAACGACGGAACTGACGACGTCTTTGACGACGGTCACGATACGCATATTGACCGGCTTTAATTACTGCTTGTTTAGCAACGCGATATACTTTAGATCTTGCGCCGTAATAACCTTTAGCTTTCTTTAATACTTTTTTGTGTTTAGCGTGCGCTTGCACACCTCTTGATACTCTTGCCATTTTTTATACTCCTATTAACTATACGGTAACATCTTTTTAACCATTGGTACATCTACCTTTTCAATGGTATCAGGTGCACGTAGGCCACGTTTTCTAGAAGTACTCTTCTTTGTCAAAATATGACGCAGGTGAGAGTGTTTACACTTATAACCGCCTTTGGCAGTTTTCTTGAAGCGCTTTGCAGCACCTCTATTTGTTTTCAACTTCGGCATAATTTACTCCTTGCCCTATCAGGCTTTATTATTTTCAGGCTCTTGCCTTACTTTTTCTTTGATTTGGGTGCCAGCATCATGCCTAGCTGACGACCCTCCATTTTTGCTTTCTGTTCTACATTAGCAAATTCTTCAGTATCTTTTTCAATTCTATCAAGCATTTCCATACCTAGTTCACGATGCTGCATCTCACGACCACGAAACCAAATACTTACTTTTACCTTATCACCGTTTTCAATAAATTTAACCAAATTTCTAAATTTAATTTGGTAATCACCCTCTTCAGTACCTGGACGATATTTAATAGTTTTAACGGTAGTTTTCTTTTGTTTCTTTTTAGCGTCACTTTTTTGCTTTTTCTGCTCGTAAAGAAACTTACCAAAATCCATTATTTTGCAAACCGGAGGTTTTGCATTTGGAGAAACTTCTACTAAATCTAAACCGGCATCTTCTGCCATCTCTCTCGCTTTGTTAGTATTAACAACACCAACTTGCTCACCATCAACACCAATTAATCTAACTTCAGGAACTCTAATGTAGCTATTAATTCGTGTTTTTACTTTATCTTTAATATTAATTACTCCTTAATTAATTTAACAAACTCTTCTATAGACATCGAACCAAGGTCCTCTCCACCACGTCTACGTACAGAAATTTGATCATTTTCCATCTCTCTACCACCCGCAACCAAAATATATGGATAGCGTTGCATAGAGTGCTCGCGTATTTTAAAGCCTATCTTCTCATTTCGCAAGTCTGAAATTACCCTAAGTCCTTGTTTTTTCAGTTTTTGCGTAACATTTTTAACATAATCTTCTTGTTTTTCAGAAATATTTAGCATAACCGCTTGAATTGGAGCGAGCCAAGCAGGAAACGCACCTTCGTAATGCTCAATTAAAATTCCTACAAATCTTTCAAGCGATCCAACAATTGCGCGATGCAACATAACAGGCGTTTGCTTTGATCCATCTTCAGCAATAAAACTAGCATCCAAACGTTCTGGCATAGAGAAATCCACTTGTAAAGTGCCACACTGCCACTCACGATCTAGACAATCTTTTAAAACAAATTCAATCTTAGGTCCATAGAAAGCGCCCTCGCCTTCTTGCAACTCCCACTTAATGCCTTTTGCATCAAGCGCCTCTGCAAGTGCTGCCTCTGCCTTATCCCAAACCTCATCAGAACCTACGCGCTTTTCTGGACGAGTTGATAATTTAATATCAACATTTTCAAAACCAAAATGCTTATAAACATTAAAAGTTAAATCAATAAATTCAGCTACTTCAGACTGAACCTGATCAGAACTTACAAAAATATGACCATCATCTTGAACAAAGTTTCTAACCCGCATAATGCCGTGTAACGTACCTGAAGGCTCGTTACGATGGCAAGATCCAAACTCAGCTAAACGTAATGGAAGATCGCGATATGACTTCAAACCCTGGTTGAAAATTTGAATATGTGCTGGGCAATTCATCGGTTTTACTGCATAGTCACGATTCTCACTATTGGTGGTAAACATTGCATCACCAAACTTATCCCAGTGACCTGACTTCTCCCAAAGTGTTCTGTCAATTAGCTGTGGAGTATGAACTTCTTTATAATCATTATCACGAAAAACCAAGCGCATATACTGCTCAACAATTTGATATAAAGTCCAGCCTTTTTCATGCCAAAACACCATGCCTGGAGCCTCTTCTTGCATATGGAACAAATCTTGTGTTTTTCCAATCTTACGGTGATCGCGCTTCTCAGCTTCTTCCAATCTATGCAGATGTGTATCTAAATCGTCTTTAGTTGCCCAAGCGGTGCCATAAACACGTTGCAACATTTCATTATTGCTATCACCGCGCCAGTATGCACCTGCAAGCTTCATAAGTTTAAAAGCTTTGAGTTTTGCAGTTGATGGCACATGTGGACCACGACAAAGATCAATAAAGTCACCTTGCTTGTAAAGTGATAAAGTCTCACCTTGTGGAATAGATTCAATAATTTCAGCTTTATAATGCTCGCCTTTGGCTTTAAAAAATTCTATAGCCTCATCTCGATCCATCTCAGATCTTTCAATCTTGAGATTTTGTTTAACCAGCTTAGCCATATTTTTTTCAATTTTTGCTAAATCAGTTTCAGCAAATCCATCTTTGTAAGCAAAGTCGTAGTAAAAACCGTTATCAATAACTGGCCCAATTGTTACTTGCGCATCAGGATAAAGCATCTGTGTTGCTTGCGCTAAAAGGTGTGCAGTAGAATGACGAATAACCTCAAGACCTTCTTCATCTTTAGCTGTAACTATGGATACATTTGCATCATTTTCAATAATAAATAATGCGTCAACCAACTCACCATTCACCTTGCCCGCTAATGTCGCCTTAGCAAGACCAGAACCTATAGACTTAGCAACATCAAATACAGTTAGTGCTGAGTCAAATGACTTTTCTGAACCATCAGGAAGAGTGATAATTGGCATTATTAAAACTTAAAAAATAAAAGGCTGTATTTTACCTTGATACGTAGCATTTTTGCGAGTGTTATCTAGCTGCAAAATCATTCATTTTAAAAATTTGCCAAATTTTTAAATTTTCCCTAAAAACCAAGTGAGGCAGGTAAGGCTTGCCTCTTTTTTAACGAAAAAACACCTTAAAACAGCACTAAATCAATGAAAAATCGACAATTAAAAGTTAAAAATTACCAAAAACCATCTCATTTACAAAATTCCTGAAATTTTATTGATACACTTGAGATCTGTGAGCAACTTTTAAAACAATAAACCCATCACTATCTTCACTTAACAATAATCTATAAGAGCCAACCCTAATGCGATGAGTAACTGGTGATAAGTTAATAACTAATTTTAGATTTTTACTAAGCAGCTCTTTATCTTGCTTAAGTAATTGTAGTTTTTCCTTTATTCTTGTTTGAGTTTTGGTGTCTAATTTATTAAACTGTTTGTTGGCTTTATTGGTAAATACAAAACGCACTATCAGATCTTAAAATCAGACAAACCACTAGCTAAAGAATCTTTTGCTTGTTTTTGTAACTTTTCTTGATTAAGAAAAATCTCATAGCTTTCCATATAATCGTCAACCAAATCACTACCTTTGGCAAAGTAAGGCAACAACACCATTTTTGGCATACCTCGATTGGTAATGGTAAAATAATCATGCTCAATATCTTTGGATATTTTTCCAATATTTTTCTGTAATTCGCTATTGCTAATAATGTCCATAATTACCCTTATATATTGTTAGTTATATTGTTAATGATATATTCTAACATATATTTAATAAAATACTACTATAAATCTATTTGCTCAATCATAAGCTGCAATGACTCTTGCCCCATCCAGTAATTGATTGACAATTTATATGCAATTGTTGCTGTTTTTTTATCAACTCTTGGTTGAAAAAAAGCAATTGACTCATGTACTTTATTGTCATCTGATAATTTTAAAGTGCACTTTAAGTGTTTTTCACCAACAACTTTTTGCTCTAAAATTTCAAATTCATTAAAAAATATTGGCTCGTCAAACCCCTGACCCCACGGCCCTGAATCTTTAACAAGCTTTGCGTTTTCAATACTAATCTCATCAGGCTTTAAATTGCCATCTGTAAGTAATTCCAATCTAGGTATTTCGCTATTAAGATGCTGCTCAACTGCTTTTTCAAATTCTCTTTTAAAGCTCCAAAAGTTCTCAGATTTTATACTTAACCCTGCAGCCATTGCATGGCCACCAAACTTTTCAATAAGTCCTGGATTTTCTCTATCAATACTGTCAAGTAGATCTTTAATATGCACACTAGGAATTGAACGAATTGAACCTTTAAGATAATCGCCAGATTTGGCAAATACTGCCACTGGACAATGATGAAGTTCTTTTAATTTTCCAGCCACAATACCAACAATCCCTTCATGCCATGAGGGATCAAAAAGACTTAAGGCAAATCTTTCTTTAGGTTTTTCGCTCTCTTGATCTTTTACTATTTGCATAGCTTCAGTTTGAATTCTATCCTGCTCTTGTCTGCGTTTTTGATTAAATTCTTCTAGCTCTTTTGCATATCTTCTAGCATTATTTATATCATTAGTAAGTAGGCACTTAATCCCTCTTGAAATATCACTAAGTCTTCCGGCAGCATTGAGTCTTGGAGCTACAGAAAACCCAATATCAGATGCTTGTAAGTTTTGTAATTTTCTATTGGCAATTTCCAGCAATGCTAGTATTCCTGGAGAACATTTTTTTGCTTTAATTCTTTCTAAACCGTATTTGATTAACACTCTATTATTTTGATCTAGCTTAACTACATCAGCAATAGTGCCAAGTGCAACAAGATCGAGCACCTCGCGTAAATCTGGAATGGGAATAGAATTATTCTCAAAATACTTTGTATTGGTTAAATGAGTTTTAAGAGCTGAAAACAAATAGAAACAAACACCAACACCAGCTAGATTTTTTGATACAAACTCTGAGTCTTTGGTATTTGGATTAATAATAGCATCAGCCTTAGGTAGTTCTTGTGGTGGCAAGTGATGATCAGTGATGATTACATCAATGCCAAATGATTTTGCCAAATTGGTTCCGTCTATGCTTGATATGCCGTTATCAACAGTAATTATTAAATCCGGTTGTCTTTCTTTGTTTGCTAGTTCGACAATTTCTACTGAAAGGCCATAACCATGTTCAAACCTATTGGGTACTAAAAAATCGGCATATTTTGCACCCATCATTCGCAAACATTTAATTGCCAAAGCTGATGCGGTAGCGCCATCACAATCAAAATCTCCAACAACTAAAATATTGTTCTGTTCATTGATGTGTTTTTCTAATAGCTTTAGTGCTTTAGACAAATCTGGAAAATCAGGTTTTAATAAGTTTGTAAGTCCTAATTGTAGGCTAGATTCACTAACGTTGCGTGATGCGTATATTCTCTTTAAAAAGTTTGGAATATCATCCGAATACGAATTAAAAAGCTCTTTGTCTATCCCCCTTGTTAGCATACCTAGTTAGCTACGTTTGCCACAGCGCGTATGTGAGCATCGAAAGACTTATCTGAGCTTTTAACTCCACCGTAGAAGAAAGGAACATCTATAGCAATATTTTCATCAATCTCATCTATAGTCCAATAAGTTTTTAATTTAGTGTTTGGAAAGAAGTTTGTATTTATTAGTGGATTTTCATCACCATATATCAGTAATGTTTTAAGCTCACTCTCACTTGGCAAACGCCAATTAGATTGTTTGCACAAATTAGATGCATTTAAAGCTTTAATATAGGCTCTGGTATTACAATTATTGCCCCAATTACAATTATGTGAATAATCGCCATTTTCTACCCCGGTTTTTCCATCAAACCAGGTGTAAGTATTGGCAGTATTTTGCAAGCCCTTGTTATTTGTTTTTACTTCCCAAATAAGCTTAGATTTATCATCCAATATGCAGATAAAATCTTGTGCATTATTTTTTAAAACATCACCTCTGGGTGAAATTTTATAAAGCTTAGCATTTGCAGTTAAGCTAATAATAACGATAGAAAGGATAATAAAAAACTTATTCATATTTATGCAAAGGTCTCTATTAGTTGAAGTATCCTTTTTGCACTCTCTGGAGCCATGTTTAGGCCATTACGAAAATGACCGGTATTTATATATAAGTTATTATACTTATCATCGCGACCTAAGATAACCCTACCAGATTTAGAAGCCGGTCTAAACCCAGACCAATGATGAATTATCCGGTTATTTTTAATATTTGGAACTCTTTGGCTTGCAAAATCAAACAAAGAATCCATAACTTCTTTATCAGTTGATCTGTCAAAACCAACGTCTTGCATAGTAGATCCAACAAGGGTTTTTCCATCTTTGCGTGGAATTATATACCTACCTTGATCGAGCACTATATGCTCAAGATTGTTAACTGACTCAATAACAATCATTTGTCCTTTCATTGGAAAAATATCATCCTTAAGCTCTAGCCACTCTGAAGACCAAGCACCAGAACACACAATAACATTATCTGCAAAAATACTATTTTTATCCGTATTAACACCCTCTACAGAATCAGCATTTGTTATTAAACTTTGAGCTTGTATATTTTCTAAAACCTTTACCCCTTTATCAATAATATCTGCTTTTAGTGCCTGAATAAGTCTTGGATTTCTAACCTGAGCAATATTTTCAAATAATGCGCCTTGTTCATGAGGTGTATATGTAATATCGTATTTTTTCATCCATTTTTTTGCACTATCTGAATCATACTCATCAAGCATCAATAAACCAGAACGAATATATTCTGGATCAATGCCAGTATTGGCATAAATCTCACTACATAGATCTTCATATACTAATTGCGAAGCTTGGCTTAAATCATTGGTTAAATCATCATAATGCCATGGATAAAGTGGCGAGATAATACCACCACCAGCCCATGAAGATTCACGGCCGCATTCCTGCTTATCAATAATTGTTACATCAGCACCAGCAAGCGCAAGATAACGAGCCGTCATCATGCCAATTACACCACCACCAACTATTAAACAATCACTCATTTGGTCTCTCTATCAAAAAATAACAACATTACCACGCCTATAAAGATAAACACATCAGCCATGTTAAACACCGGGTAATAAAAAGTTTGGTAATGCAGGTCGATAAAATCTACCACCATACCTAAAAATACTCTGTCATAAAGATTGCCTAACGCCCCACCCAATAAAGTTGCAAGTGCAATTAGCTTTATTTTGTTTGCAGAATTAGTTTTATACATCCATACAATTATTACAATACTTACAATGAATGAAACAGAGCTTAAAAAATACTTTTGCCAGCCAGATGCATCTGCTAGAAAGCTAAATGCTGCACCATGATTATGCACATGAGCTAATGAAAAATAATCATTTATAACTATCGTATCACCTGGGGCTATATAGGCAAAGATTAGAATTTTTGTTAGTTGATCAACACCAACTAACAATAAAGCATAAAAATAATATTTAACTATACTCACGCTTTATTTGGATTGTATTTAATAATTGTTACAATTGGAATGACAAAACCAGCAGTAATTACTACCCATAATAAAGGACCTAGCTCTGTATAGTCTTGCGCAGTTGTAACCACACCATCAGTTATCACCTCTCGAGATACAATAAATACCTTATTTAAGTATTTTGTAAACAAGCCACCTGCAGTAAGGGCAATATTCATCAGCGATGCCATAAGGGCAAACCAAGTGCCTTTTTTACCCTCTGGTGCGTATATCGCCACGAGAGTTAACATTAGTACCTGAGCAATGTAGTCAAATGGCGAGGATATTGCAGTATCAACTAGAGCTACGGTTCTTGCCTCAATTCCTAGCATCGTATGGATATCGTAATACATTGCAACAACTGGCATAGAAAGCAGTGTACCAATAATAGTTAAAAAGATTAACACCTCAGCAATGTCACGCTTGATGATAAATTTAGCTGAAAACCACATACCTGCAAGTGCAATTCCACCACCAATAGCTGAAAGCTTAGCAAAGAAAGATTCATCAAACTCTAGTACATCAATTTGCCACCAAGTTAAACCACTACCAACTGATGGCATTGCTCTATAGACAAAAATAATAATCATTGCCATTTTTATATGTCGAATAGTATTAGGCTCAAGATCACCAATTAGATCATTAAGCAAATATAAAACCACAGCTAGCGATATAACAAATACAATTTCTTGTGAATAGGCAATATCGTTATAACCCATAAAAATAATGAATACAGCAAATGCCATACCGCCATATAGAATATGTTTATTTATAGGCGATACTTTAACTGTATTAAGCTTAACCAAGCTCACCCCAAGTATTGACAAAAGTGGAGTGAAAAGAGCAATCATAAACACCACTTCACGCTCGTCTTGATAAATATCGGCAATTTCTCCACCGATCCAACCAGTTAAAAATATTGCTAAACCAAGTGAAAGTCGAGCTAAAACCTGAATAGTTGCAAGTTCATGGTGAATATCTTCTTCACTCTGGTTTTTATCAATTACCTCAGTAGTCATGGTATCAGCTACCACGTCCTGCATTACAAAACCAATAACGGCAATTACACTAGCAAAAATATAAATTGTTTTTTTAGAAAATCCATCAACTATCGCATAATCCCCAACTACTGCAATCATAAGTAATGAGCTAATAGTAATAAGAGCTGCGCCAATATAAACATAGGATTTACGATTAGAGCCAAAGATGTTGACACTATCTACCATCTGACCAAAGATCATTTTAACTGTCCATGGAACGCCTAACCAAACACCAAGTTCTGCTAGATCTGCAGCTGTCATATCTAGTTCGTTTTTTACCCAGAAATTCTCAGCAATTGCTACAAATACACCACTGCCATAAGCAAAATAAATCAAAAGCAAAGGCACATATCGCAACCTAAGTGCGCGGATCGGAGTTAAAAAGATTTCTAACATTAGTAAATAGATAGACTTGTATAAAAACAGTTAATTATTATAGGTGCACTCTAGGTTATAATTTGCTTTTTATTTATTTATCAGGGGAGTCTCTAATGGGTTTCTTAACGGGAAAAAAGGCACTTGTTGTTGGTGTTGCATCTAATAGGTCTATTGCTTGGGGTATTGCTGAATCAATGGCAAAACAAGGATGTGAAATTGCACTAACTTACCAAACAGAAAAACTAAAAAAGCGTGTAGAAAAATGCGCTGATGTTTGTAATTCTAATATTGTTATTCCTTGTGATGTTGCAACTGACGAAGGTATTGAGCTAACTTTTACCGAGCTTAAAAAACATTGGGATAATTTTGATATCTTGGTGCATTCAGTTGCATTCGCTCCGCGCGAAGCTCTTGATGGAAATTATGTAGAGGCAACAACACGTGAAAACTTTGCTGTTGCTCATGATATTAGCTCTTATAGTTTTACTGCTCTTGCTAAAGCTGCAAGCCCAATGCTTAACGAAAATGGAGCGTTGCTTACAGTAAGTTACCTTGGTGCGATTCGCGCTATCCCTAATTACAATGTCATGGGTGTAGCTAAAGCTTCTCTTGAGGCTAATGTACGCTATATGGCCGCAGCTATGGGTCCTGAAAAAGGCATTCGTGTAAACGCAGTATCAGCCGGACCAATTAAAACTTTAGCAGCATCAGGCATTAAAGATTTTGGCAAGTTACTTGATTACGCTGCTGATTCATCTGCACTTAAGCGTAATGTTACTATTGAAGAAGTTGGTAATGCATCAGCTTTCTTATGTTCAGATCTAGCATCTGGAATTACCGGTGAAGTAACTTATATCGACTCAGGCTACAATTTCTACGACAAAGGCCCTGATTTATAAATTATTTACTCTCTAGATGCTAAAAACCCCGCAATGCGGGGTTTTTTATTAGTTTTGATATTGGGCCTTGACCTGATTCAATATTGACTTCATGTCCTCATTCCATCTAAGAATAGTCATACGATCATCATTTGTATCAACCATTGATAAAAGTGTAAGCGGGGGTGTTGCCATAACAAGAGTATGTTTACCCTCTTCCATAACTGTAACCTTAAGTGGTAAATATGGAGTTAGCGCTGGATACTTTTTACCCATAGCTTTCATCTCGTCATACTTGCCATAAAATAAAATACGGTACTTATCAGATTTGTAATGACGCTCATTAAGAGCAAAATCACAACGCTGCAGGTATGCTGATTTATATTTATGCGCCTTTATTGACTTATTAAGCGCTAACCAGGTATATGAAAACTTAGCATTCACTCTTTCGATTAATAAATCATCACTTGCTGAAAATGCAGAAGTTGTAAACAAAAGAAATGTTAATAAAAAAGCTCTAACTACCATAGTGACTCCTCAATCATTTCTTTCATAGTTTCAATTAACTCATCCGCAGCATCATTAATCTCTGCATTGTTAAATCGTCTAACCGCGTGCTTATAGTTTTCAATAACAACTATAACTTTGCCATCATCTTTTTCTATAACTGTAGCCCTACAAGGCAGAATAACTCCAAGCCTTGGATCAATCTTTAAGAATTTTTGCATATTCTTAAAATTACAAAAACGAATTACTACTTGTTTTTCATCATCAACAGAATAACCCAATCCTTCCATTAAATATCTTGAAGGGTAAACCCTAAAGTTATATGCTGCTGCAGACTCTTTTAACCTATCAACAGTTTTTTCAAGACCGTTAGAACTTTCATATACAAAAGATAATGGCTCATCTATTGTTTCTCTAATGCCAACATCTTCTTTCTCATACGAGCGAATATAGCTAACAATATCACTTGCCATTTGATCAGTAAAGTTAAACTGATCTCTAAACGACATCATTTCGGTATCTTTAATACCTTCAAGAATAATGCGCTTAATCATATGATCTGGAGCAGAGTGTAAGAAGCCCTGATTTGCTAATGCTGGAGGTGAAATCTCTCTATCTTTTTGCCAAGAGAAGTTTTTACCAACTCCCTCTCCGCCTTGTAATCTATCACCATGACATCTTTGACAATATTGATCGTAATAATATTTACCTGCTTCTTTGTCACCCACAACTGGAGTATCTGGATAAGTTGGTGCTTTTTTACCACCGCGAAGATAACGAATTAATTTTGCAACCTGAGCATCAGATAGATTAAATCCAGGCATGACTCTGCCAGGTCTGCCGTACTTAATGGTATTTTTTAAATAACTGTCTGGATGCTTAGCTATTGTATCTCTATATAGAGGTAATCCTAGTGATCCTTGCTGCGAAAAACCATGACACTTTTCACAGTTTTCAACATAAATATCCTTACCTGCAGCAAAACTAATTAAAGGTAGAAATGCCAGTACAAATAAAGCTTTAAATTTCATTATTTAACCCTCTGTTATTAACGGATATATTTTAATATAAATACATATTTTTTTACTTGACCTGTGTCAATTTTTTATAATTATATAACTAATTACAAAAAGAAAAATATCTTATATTTAAATAACTAGAGTTTTACAGACGTTCTTTAAAAATCTTGATTTCAGAATTATCTCTTTGTGACTTTAAGATACTAACAAATATCTCATCAGTCTCATAATCGATAATTGAATTAGCCAAGGCTTGATTAATAGTTTTATCTACACTAGTTTTAACACCTGACAACTCGATAACTACAGAGCTAGTATTGTTTAATGAAGCGCCATAAAAAACAGATTTATTATCTAACGGTTTTGGCATTGCAAATATTTTAGATAGCACTATGTCTTCAACAGTAGATGATCCTCTATCAACCCATGTTTTTTCTGAAAATTTTAAATTGTATTTTTTCATCAAATCTTCTGCTGTTTTATCATCACCTGACGATAAAGCTTTAGAAATATTTTCTGCAATTTTATCAATAAATGTTTTTGACAAAATAGTGCTCAAATGGGTATTAATCTCATCTTTGACTTCGTCAAATGATTTTTGTCTTTTGCTCTTTTTGTCTTTAACTCTAAGAACTAAATATTTATCTTCTCCTAGCTCTATAACTTCTGAATTTTCACCTTTGTTATAAACTGGATCGCTAAATGCAGCAGCAATAATTTTAGTATTGTGCGACTTTGAAGACATGTCAAAGAAATCTGAAGTTTTAATTTCAAGACCAAGTTGTGAAGCAACCTCTTCTAAAGATCCTTCATAAGCAAGATTTGCCATCTGTTCGTTCAGATCGTACAATTTCTTTTGTGCTTCGCTTTGCGTATATAAAGACTTAATCTCATCTTTTGCCTGTGCAAATGATTTTGTTTCTCCGCCTTTAATATTATTAAGACGAATAATATGATAACCAAATTCTGATTTTACAACTGAGCTAGTCTCTCCTATATTCATAGAAAATGCTTTGTCTTCAAACTCTAGCACCATTACACCACGAGAAAAATATCCTAAATCACCCCCATTATCTTTAGAGCCTGTATCTTCAGAATACTCGGATGCAAGTTTAGAAAAATCACTTCCAGAATTTAATAAACCAACTACTTTATTAGCGGTAGCTTCGTCAGCTACAAGAATATGTGCAGCTTGTCTTTCTTCATCAGCACCAAAGCGTGATTTTTCCTCTTCGTAATAATTAAACAAGTCATCATCACTTGGGTTAATAGACTTAGCAACTTGCTCTAATGAGAGTTCAACTGATTCAATTTTTGCTTTTGGTTTTTCGAAAAAAGCTGATTTTTGTTTATCAAAATAATCCTTAACACTTTTATCTTCAACTTTTACTTTACTAATATAATCTTTAGCATCAAGCGTTAAGTATTTTATTTCACGCTCTTGATTGTTAAGCTCTGTAAGGCGTTTAAATGCAGATGGGGTAATAAATGCTGAGTCTAATAAATTGTATTTAACTTGTGATTGAGTAAGTTCACTATCCCTGCTAGACTCATACTGAGTTTTAGAAAAACCATTAAGTCTTAATATTTGCTCATAACGCTCAAGTGAAAATTTACCATCGTCATGAAAAACATCATTTGACTGAATAATTGCACTTAACTCAGAAGCAGTTGTTACGTGAGATAGGTTATTTGCAAGCCTATTAAGTAGGCTTTCGTTAACCATTTGTTCAATAACCGATTGCTTTAATATTACATCAAAGTTAGCATCGTACTTTGCACCTAGCTCCTGTTGTAGACGGCGCTTCTGCGGATTAAAGCGAGAAAGAAACTTATCTTTTGAAATTTCATCATCGTCAATAGTTGCAACAACTATATTTGAAGAGCCGGTAAAGTATTCATTAATACCGAAAAGTGCGAAAGGAATGGTGATTAAACCAACAATTAAGTAGGCTACCCAGCCTTTAGATTTGTTTCTGATTGCGCCTAACATAATACAATATTATAAGTGTTTTGAATTGTGGCGGAGCGGACGGGATTCGAACCCGCGACCCCCTGCGTGACAGGCAGGTATTCTAACCAGCTGAACTACCGCTCCGAATTTTTTTGGTGGGCGCTACAAGACTTGAACTTGTGACCCTCGCCTTGTAAGGGCGATGCTCTACCAACTGAGCTAAGCGCCCAAAAAAAATGCCCAACACTCGTATCAAGCACCGGGCACATTATACTGAAAAAATTCTATGAATTTACAGATTCTTTTAGTAATTTACCTGCCTTAAATGCTGGAACTTTTGAAGCAGCGATTTGGATAGTAGCACCAGTCTGTGGGTTACGTCCTGAACGAGCTGCACGATCTCTAACTAAAAAGCTACCAAAGCCTGTAATTGCAACTGAATCACCTGATGACAAAGCAGAAGTAATTGCACCTGTAGTTGCATCTAATGCACGAGCTGCGTCCGCTTTTGTTAAACCTGAGTTTTCAGCGATTGCTGCTACTAGATCTGATTTATTCATTTTCTTTATTCTCCTTTATGTATAAAAAATGTTCTCTTGTAATAATTTAAAAGCTTTTGTATTAAGCTCTTACCGAATTATCCATTAAATACAAGCGCTGTCAATGGGTTTTTTAAAAAAAATTTAACTATATATTATTTATGTTTTTTAACTCACTGATTAATGGCAATATATCATCACGCCATATGCTCGGTGTAAGTTGTCCAACGCGCTTATAGCGTATAACCCCATCTCTATCTACTAAAAATGTTTCAGGTGTTGCATAAACCCCAAGCTCAAGCCCTAATTTACCATCTTTATCAAATATTATTGAATCATACGGATCGCCTAATCTTTGCAAGAAAAACTTACCATTTTTCTTAGTGTCTTTATAGTTAACGCCAAGCATATTAACAGTATTTAACTTTGCGATATGCATAAGCATATCGTGCTCAGCTTTACATGTAACACACCATGACGCCCAAACATTTACTAAAGTAAGATTATTTTTTAGTTTATCTTGCGTAAAGTATTGCTCATTAGTGTCAAAATCCACTACCTTTAAATTTGGAAACTCTTTACCTATAAAAGGCGATGGAAGTTTTTTTGGATCCAGACCTAAACCAACATACAAAAAACCTACAAGAACAACAAAAAGACCAAGTGGTAAGAATTTTTTCATGCGTTTATTTTTTAGCTTTTTCTAAAGCTTCTGCAACCTCTGGTGGCATGTAGTTTTCATCATGCTTTGCTAGCACTTCTGAAGCTACAAAAGTTTTATCATTAAGCGATCCTGTAGCAATAATACCCTGACCTTCTCTAAATAAGTCTGGAAGAATACCTTCATACTTAACACCAAAAGTATTAGCACCATCGGTAATATCAAAATCAACTTTAATGCCATCACGCTTCACACTGCCAGTTGCTACTAACCCGCCTAAACGAAAACTCTTGCCTGCTGGAGCCTTGCCTTCAACAACATCAGTTGGTGAGAAAAAGTATAAAAGATTTTCATTAAAAGCTTTAATACCTAAATAACCTGCAAGCGCTACACCTAATACCAAGATGGCAACAAATATCATTCTACTTTGTCTTTTTTTCACGCTTTGTTACTCCCTAGAATATTTAATATTAAGCTCATTAATAATTTTTTTATGGATTGACTTGGTGCGGACAAATAAAACTGTAATAGTTATAAAAGTAATTAAATACGATAACCAAATATAAAAAGCATATTTACCATAAGGTAGAAATTCAAAATACTCTGCAATAGTCATTTCACACCGCCTGTTATTAAATCTTTGACCCAGCGCAAGTTTTGATTTTGTATAAGTACTTCGTCTCGTGCACGCATAAACATAAGTGCGCCATATAATAATTTAAAAGCTATACCCATTAAAATTAGTGGCATAAGCATATCTGGATGAATTGCAGGTTGTGCTATCTTTTCTACTGAACTTACTGAGGCACCTTGATGTAGTGTATTCCACCAATTAACTGAATAATGAATTATTGGTAAATTAACCAGACCAACAATAGCTAATACAGATGATGCCTTAGCTGCTGTTTTAGGATTGTCGAATGCATTGCTAAGAGATATGTATGCAAGATATAAAAATAATAATATCAACTCAGAAGTAAGACGAGCATCCCATACCCACCAAGTTCCCCACATTGGCTTACCCCAAATTGATCCAGTAGCAAGAGCTAGAAATGTAAACGCAGCTCCAATAGGTGCAGATACTTTAGCAACTACACTGGCAAGTTTAATCTGCCAAATAAGGCCAATACCACCAGCAATCGCCATTACTAAATAAATAAACATACTCATCCACGCACTTGGTACATGAATAAACATTATTCGATAACTTTCACCTTGTTGATAATCTACAGGGGCTATTACTAAACCCCAATATAAACCAACAATAGTTAAAGCAATAAATGGATATAAAAACCAAGGAATAATCTTGGCACTTATGCGATAAAAATTTTGCGGTGAGGCAAAAGCCTGAATCCATTTCCACATATTAATTAAATACTATTTTTTTACAAAATTGAAAAATCATTTTAAGGATTTTTTTGCCACATTGTTACGTAAATACGTTGGTAAAGGTAATTTTGAATCAAAAGTATTGTTATCGTTAACATAGGTTAATACAATATCAATCATGTTCTCGGCCATAGGGTAGAAATCACTATGATAATTCGATATGCCAGTTGTATCTATTAGATCTTGAGTGTAGGCGCCCCAACCGGTGCCAACTCCAATATATTCACTCGTCAAACTATCGACTTCGTTTGGCCGCTTTAACTCTTCGCTTTTAAGCTTATTATCTTTATACACACCACAATAAACTTCACTCATACGCGCATCTAGCGCAACAAACACTTTATTAGCAGCAAACTTTTTGCTTGCACCATAACCAACAACTTCTAAGGTAGATATTCCAAATGTAGGTATGTCATTTGCATAGGATATACCTTGAGCAACACCAACACACATTCTCACACCGGTAAAACTTCCAGGCCCTTTGGTATAACAAACAAGATCTATTGATGATTTTTCCACACCCGCCTCTTTAAGAACCTCATTACAATAATTAAGCACAAGGCCTGATGATTTTTCCACACCTTGTATAAATCGAGCATACTTCTTTCCATCAGCATATAAACATACTGACAAAACTTCAGTGCAAGTATCAATTGCTAAAATGTTGTGCATCAAGTTATTTTACAATCTTTTTGTATTTTTTATACATGCGCAGAACTAATTGTCTTCTTTTGGCCAAACGCTGTGAGTGTTTAATTGGGTGATAATAACTTGGGCCTTTGACTAAAGCCACAAGTGTAGCAACCTCCTCAATAGATAGATCGTTTATATCTTTATTAAAATAAAACTTGGCACCATTGTTAAAACCTCTAACTTCTAGATTGCCTTTTTGCCCTAAGTAAACTGTATTCAAATATCTATTTAAAATAAACTCTTTATCAAAAGACAGCTCCAGCATTAAAGCCATTAGTGCTTCTTTTGCTTTTCTGCTAATAGTTTTTTCACGACTTAATAAAGTGTTTTTTACAAGTTGTTGAGAAATGGTTGATGCGCCACGCATTGGCTTGTTATAAAACAAATAATCGCGAATAACTCTAGCAATCTCTTTAAAATCAACCCCATGATGTTGAAAATAAGACTGGTCTTCAACTAATAGCAGCATATTAATTGCGACTTTTGACTGATCACTATACGTAAGATTTACACCAATTGGGGCTTTCGAAAACTCACTACGCACAATATTGTTTAAGTATGTCAAATATAGCAATAAAAATACAGCCAATGCAACAAGTGCTGGCTTTATTTTTTTAACAAAAGATCTTTTAATTGACAAAATATATTATTAATATATAACAAACTTCTCAAGATTTTAACAAAATATACACAGATAAAGGTTTTTCAGGCGATAAATATTGTTAAATCTGACCAACTAGTATAAAATACGCACTTCCCTTGCTTGATCACATGTTGTGGCAAGCTATTTTTTTAATAACCATAAGGAGATAGAAGCTCATGAGACATTATGAGATTACACTTATCGTACATCCTGACCAATCTAGCCAGGTTGATTCAATGATGAGTAAATACAAAGAAATTATTACTGCCGGTGGTGGTAATGTACACCGTGAAGAAGACTGGGGTCGTAAGCACCTAGCATACCCAATCAAGAAAATTTATAAAGCACACTACTTAATGATGAACATTGAGTGTGATCAAGATACTCTTGACAAGCTTAATTATAATTTCCGTTTTAATGATTCAGTTCTTAGAAATCTTATTATTTCTAAAAAAGAAGCGATCACTGAGCCTTCAGTTATGATGAGCGCTAAAGACGAAGATAAAAAACAAGACAGAAGATAGGATATTATTATGGCTAAGCAACAAAAGAGAAAACGCAGACCTCAAATCAAAATTAACACTTTTTGTCGTTTTACCGCTGCAGGCGTTAAAGAAATTGACTATAAAGATGTTGATATTTTATTAAAGAACATTGACGAAAGTGGCAAGATTACTCCATCAAGAATGACTGGAACATCTTCTAAGTTTCAACGTCAACTTACTACTGCAGTTAAAAGAGCTAGATTCCTAGCGCTTATTCCATATACTGATAAGCACAAGAAATAGGAGTTATAGTCATGCAAGTAATTTTATTAGAAAAAATTCAAAAAGTTGGCAACCTAGGTGAGGTTGCAAACGTTAAAGCTGGTTACGCACGTAACTTCTTAATCCCACAAGGCAAGGCTAAGCCTGCAACTAAAGCTAATATGGCTGAATTTGAAGCTATGAAAGCCGATCTTGAAGCTAAAGAAGCTACTGCTCTTAAAGCTGCTCAAGAAATTGAGGCGAAAATGACTGGTAGCACTTGTACAATTGTTGCTAATGCTGGTGATGAAGGAAAGCTATTCGGCTCAATCACTACAGCTGATATTGTTTCATCTCTTGCTACTCTTGGTTTTGAAGTTGAAAAACGTGATGTTAATATGCCTGAAGCTATTCGCCATACTGGTGAATACGAGGTAAGTGTTACTCTACATACTGATATTGCAGTTGCTGTTAAAATTGTAGTTGAGGCATCTGAAGAAGAAGCATAATTAAACTTTAAAATTGAGTTAAAATTAAAAGTCCTCTCGCGAGGACTTTTTTATTTTTAGCGCTTTTAAATGGACATCGAAAACAGCAAAATTCCACCAAATTCTATTGAATCAGAGCAATCTGTTTTAGGTGGTTTGCTATTGCACAACGACGCATGGGATCAAGTGGCAGACATTCTTACTGAAGCTGACTTTTACCACTCATCACATGGAATTATTTACAACGCTATAACCACCCTACTTAAACACGATAACCCTGCTGATATTCTTACAGTAAAAGAACATCTTGTTAAGACTGGAGATGAACAAACTATTGGTGGATTTTCTTATCTAGCCACTATTGCTGATAACACCCCAAGTATTTCAAATATTACCGCATATGCCAAACATGTACGCGAATTGTCAGTTTATAGACAGCTAATCAATGCATCCCATGAAATTGCTGATACTGCATACAATCCAAAAGATATTGAAGTTCAAGAATTAATTGACAAATCTGAAAAGAAAATCTTTGAAATTGCTGAACAGGTTAGTCGTGGCAAGCAAGATGTTATTAATGTTAAAGACATTGTTAAAGACGTATCTAACAAAGTTCATGAAATGCAAGAATCCACAGGAGTTACTGGGCTTGAAACCGGATTTAGCGATCTAGATAAAATGACATCTGGACTACAAAATGGCGATTTGATTATTATTGCCGGTAGACCTTCAATGGGTAAAACTGCATTTTCTATGAACATTATTGAAAATGTTGCAATCACTAACAAAGATCCAAAACCTGTTGCTGTATTCAGTTTAGAGATGCCTACCGAACAACTAGTTTTACGTATGATCTCATCGTTTGGCCATATTGATGGTAAAAAATTACGTGATAGCATGTCTGAAACTGATTGGAATAGCTTTAATCATGCGCTTTTAGCTCTTGAAAAATCTAACATCTTGATTGATGAAACTCCTTCCATTACCCCTACCGAAATACGTGCAAAATGTCGCCGTCTTAAGCGCCAGTACCCAGATCTTGGTGTAATTATGGTTGATTATTTACAATTAATGACCGTACATGGAAAGAGTGAGAATCGCGTTCAAGAAATTTCTGAAATTTCACGCTCTTTAAAGGCTCTTGCTAAAGAAATTAATGTGCCGGTAATTGCCCTATCTCAACTTAATCGTGGAGTTGAATCCCGCCCTAAGGCTGGCAAAGGCCGTATGCCTCAAATGTCTGACTTGCGTGAATCAGGATCTATTGAGCAGGATGCTGATATTATTGGTTTTATTTATCGTGATGAGCAATATCATGATGACTCTTATTCCAACCCTGAAGAAATTGGCAAAGCCAACCTGCAAATTGCTAAACATAGAAATGGTGCAACTGGCAGAATTGACCTTGCATTTATTAAAGAATATGCAAGGTTTGAAGATCTTGCAAATGATGATCAATTCCAAGGAATTCCAGATCAAGATATTGAAGCTGCTTATATAAATAATATGTCAGGGTTTGATCAAGAGCCGTTCTAAAGTTCTTGATTCAATATGTACGCAGAAGCTTTAATCTCTCAATCAGCACTTCAAAACAATATCTCTGTAGTTAAGAGCCTAGCAACTAATGCAAAAATAGTTGCAATGATAAAAGCTAATGCTTATGGTCACCATATAGATTTAATCTCTCCACTTGTAAACAATGCTGATGTACTTGCAATAAGCGAAATAAGTGAGGCAAAAAACCTTAGAAAAATTACCGACAAACCCATTCTAATTCTTTCTGGAGTTTACTCAGAAGAAGATATTGATGATGTTATTAAACTTGATTGTAAGGTTGTTGTGCATACAAATTATCAGGTCGAATTATTAAAAAATATTACTAAACCTATAAGTGTTTGGCTAAAAATTGACACTGGTATGCATCGCCTGGGTCTTTCAAGTAATGAATACAAAAATGCTGTTGATATTTTTGGCGCTAATAAACATATTGATATTAACTGTGTAATGAGCCACTTTGCTTGTAGTGATGAAATTAACAACCCAATGAATGCTACTCAGCTTGATGTTTTTAATAATCTTGATATAAAACATAATAAGTCAATGGCAAACTCTGGAGCAATAATGTCTAACGCACAAAGCTTATTTGATTATGTGCGCCCTGGCATCATGCTCTACGGCGCATCTCCATTTGGAACAAAACACAAATTATTAAAATCTGTAATGCAACTTGTGGCCCCAATTCTTGCAATACGCACGGTTAAATCTGGCGATAGTATAGGCTATGGACAAGCTTTTGTAGCTGATAAAGATTTAACCATTGCTACTATTGGTATTGGCTATGGAGATGGATATCCTCGTCACGCTAAAAACAATACTCCAGTATCCATCAATGGCACAACTTGCCCACTTGTTGGCAGGGTTTCTATGGATTTAATTACTGTTGATATTTCAAATGTTAATGCTCAAATTGGCGATATCGCAACCCTGTGGGGAGATGAAAATACTCCAATTGAAACTATAGCAAAATGCGCTGACACTATTGCTTATGAGTTATTAACTTCTGTTAACTCGAGGGTTAAGTTTATACAATCAGCATGAATAGCTTTGTTCAAATTAGTGACTTACATATTGATGATAACAATATTGCAATGGGGGTTGATACACACCAAAACCTAGACAAGATTTTATCAAAACTTAAAACAATAGAATTTGATCATATGCTTATTAGTGGTGACCTTAGCCATAACGGCAGTATAAAATCATACAAAATTCTAAAAACCAAAATTAGTAAAATTTTCCCAAATCCGGTTGTTATCTCTGGAAATCATGATGATAAAGACAACTTAAAACAAGCATTTAAGTTGGTAGATAAAAACACAACTATAAATAATTGGGAAATAATTACTACCGACTCAACTCAAACTGGAAAAACCTCTGGGTTTTTATCAAAAGATAATATCAACAAACTTGATAATGATTTGGCCAACTCTAATGCCAAGTTTATTATTGTAATGTTGCACCACCCTTTTGTTGATATGAATAGTTCATGGGATGATTCACTATCTTTAAAAAACCCTAAAGATTTAATTAAAATACTATCAAAATATAAAAATATAAAAGCTGTATTATTTGGTCACGCACACGAGGCAAAAGAATTTAATGAATTTGATTTTAAAGTCATTTCTTGTCCATCAACAGCATGTCAATTTACAGATGAAAAACGTATTGGGTTTAATCATTACCAACTTAGTGACAATGGTGATGTAAACTACTACACGCAATGGATTTAAACACAGAATATTTAAATAATTTATACAACCAAAACAAGTCTAGAACTTACTTTGAAGTAGAGCAGTTGTTCGAGATTAATTTTAATAAAATTATGCGTTTAATACCTTTATTGAAAAGCACCTATCATAATAGTGTTGTTGCATCCGAATCACAACAAGATCTACATCTTTTTGTAGAAAATAGATTTGCGCATACTGGTGTATTTACCCTTACTCATAAACTTGAAAATAGTTTTAAACCTGATATTAAATTTAAAGTATTTTTTGATGCGAAATTAGTTGAGGTAATGTCTGTGTGTAATGAAACTACACTTAATCAATCACACCCATATCTAGCCAAGTGTAGTGATATGGATATTAAGTATGAAATTAATGCTTTTATGGAAAAATGGCTAGATTTTTGCATAGATAACTACAAAGATAAATCATGGCAGACGCTGTAGCACCAAACGTTAAAGATAAGCTTGTTGTAGCAATATCATCAAGGGCTTTGTTTAATCTTGACGAATCACACAAGATTTACAAAGAGCAAGGAATTAAAGCATATGCTAAACATCAACAAGAAAATGAAGATGTAATTTTAGAGCCTGGAGTTGGCTTCTCTCTTGTAAAAAAACTACTTAATTTAAATACTGAAAAAACCCCTGTTGATGTCATTCTACTATCACGCAATAGTGCTGATACTGGTCTTAGAATATTTAACTCTATCGAACACTATGGTTTAAATATCTCGCGTGCTGCATTTACAAGAGGTGAATCAACTCACAACCTAGTTGAAGCGTTTGAGGCTGACCTTTATCTTTCTAGCAACTATCTAGATGTACAAAAAGCTCTTTCTAAAGGCTTTGCAGCTGCATCAATTGTTGGAGAAGGTGGAAAAAACATTCACAAAACTCAACTACGTATTGCTTTTGATGGCGATGCAGTAATATTTTCTGACGAAGCAGAAAGAATCTACCAAGAAAAAGGTATGGAAGCTTTTGAAGAAAACGAGAAAAACTCTGCTAATATCGAACTTAAAGCCGGACCATTTAAATGTTTTTTAAAATCGTTACACAAAATTCAATCAACATTTCCTGAAGAAAATAACCCTATTAGAACAGCACTTGTAACTGCACGCTCTGCACCATCACATAAAAGAGTGATTCATACAATGCGCGAATGGGGAATTCGCATTGACGAATCTTTTTTCTTAGGCGGTCTAGACAAAGGTATTTTCCTAGATAAGTTTGGAGCAGACATATTCTTTGATGATCAGCATAAGCATTGTGAATCTGCATCTAAATATGTGCCTACAGGCCATGTTCCTAACGGTGTTAGTAATCAATAAATTAGGTGGTAAAATAGCTCCACTATTTGTTTTAAGTATTAATTATGGCTAAGAAAATCCAAGCAATCCGAGGTATGAACGACCTACTACCAAAAGACTCTGCACTTTGGTTGCATTTGGAAAAAACCATTACTGATCTATTTATATCGTACGGCTATAAAAACATTCGCACTCCTATTGTTGAAAAAACCGATACATTCTGCCGTGCAATTGGCGAAGCCACTGATATTGTTGAAAAAGAAATGTACACATGGACTGATACATCTGGAGATATGCTTAGTCTTAGACCAGAAGGTACAGCCGGTTGTGTGCGTGCTATGATTGAGCACAACCTACCAAGAGAAGGTATTCAGAAAGTATTTTATCAAGGGCAGATGTTCAGACACGAGCGCCCACAAAAAGGTCGTTATCGTCAATTTAACCAAGTTGGTGTTGAAGTTTTTGGTGCAAGTGAAGCCAAAATAGATGCTGAACTTATGGCTATGACTAATAGCTTATGGAATAAGCTTGGTCTAAAAAACATTACACTTGAGATAAACACACTTGGATCGTCTGAGGCTCGCGTTAACTATCGACAAATTTTGGTTGATTACTTTAATAAAAACAAAGAATTATTGGATGAAGATTCAACTAGAAGATTAAAAACTAATCCGTTAAGAATTCTTGATAGCAAAAACCCAGCAATGCAAGATTTGATCAACAATGCGCCAAAATTAATGGAGCATTTAGATAAAGAATCAGAACAGCACTTTAATGAATTTAAATCCTATCTTGAAGCATTGGGTATTGAATACAAAATAAACACAAGATTAGTTAGAGGTTTGGATTATTACAATCGCACAGTATTTGAATGGACTACCAACGATCTCGGGTCTCAAGGCACTATATGTGCAGGTGGAAGATACGATTCACTAGTAGAAAAAATGGGTGGAAATCCAACAACTGCAGTTGGCTTTGCCATAGGTTTAGAAAGACTAATTCTTCTCTTACAAGAGCAAGGAGTAGAGGCTGACAATAATCAAGACTCTATTTATATTGTTGCGCTAGGTGATGATGCACAAATCAAATCAATGCAAATTGCAAATGAGATACACAAGCATCTGCCGAATGTGATTGTTTATAATGACATAACTCTTGGCAGTTTCAAATCTCAGTTTAAAAAAGCTGACAAAGCTAATGCTGACTTTGCTCTAATACTTGGCGAAGAAGAAATAAAAAACAACCAAGTAAGTATTAAACCACTGAAAGGACAAGGTGAACAACTAACCACTAGTCTTGAAGAAATTATTAATTATTTAAGTAAGTAGATTATGAAAAACTTTATTGAAGTAGGACAAACAGCCGACGAACAAGAACAGCAAATCAAAAACTGGATTAAAGAAAATGGTCCACAAATTATTGCTGGTGTTGTTATTGGTATTAGTGCAATTTGGGGCATGAAAGCATATGACGACTATAATTACACTCAAGCTGTTGAAGCCAGAACTCATTATCTTAATTACAGCACCAATCCAAGTAACGAAGCACCATACAACGAACTAAAAGCCAATTTCCCTGATAGTAGCTATACTGATGAAGCAGCACTTGTTAGTGCCAAGCATGCTGTTACTAAAGGCGATTTTGCTAAAGCTTTAGAATATTTAACCCCGGTCTCGTCTAGTGAAAATATTGCAATATCCAATACTGCAAAGCTTAGAATTGCTAGTATTCATCTTGAAAATAAAGATTTTGATAAAGCTTTTGATGTTTTAAATACTAACTCTAATTCAGCATTTGCTGGTCTGTTTAATAATCTTAAAGGTGATGTATATGTAGCCCAAGGTAATATTAAACTTGCAAAAGAACATTATATTTTGGCAAAGGCGCAAATATCTGCTGATTCTAAATTACAAAACTTAATTCAGATTAAGATTAACGACTTAAACTAATAACTTAGCATTATGGGACTCCCTGTTATCTCTCTTGTTGGGCGCCCAAATGTTGGCAAGTCCACCCTATTTAATCGCTTAAGTAGATCTCGTCAAGCACTTGTTAGTGACTTTGAGGGATTAACTCGTGATCGTCAATATGCAACGGCAGAACTAGATCAAGATATTTATGCCAGCATAATTGATACTGGCGGTCTTACTGGCGATGACAATATTGTAGATAATGGCATTCAAGGCCAAGTATTAAGCGCTCTTGAAGAGTCAGATGCAATTTATTTTATTGTAAGTGTAAGAGACGGCTTAACCTCGCTTGATAGAGATATTGCCGCACAATTACGTAAGCTTAAGAAAAATATATTTTTAGTTTGTAACAAATCAGAAGGGCTTGATGCTTCTTCAGCTTATGAGTTTTTTGAATTAGGGCTAGGTGATCCACAACTTATTTCAGCAGAACATGGTCAAGGTATAGCTGATTTGATTGATACAACTATAAAAACCTTGCCTGAGGCTACGGATGATGAAGATGAAGAACTTGAAGGAATAGCTGTTGCAGTTCTTGGTAGGCCTAATGTGGGTAAGTCAACTTTAGTTAACCGTATTCTTGGCGAAGAGCGAGTATTGGCAATTGACCTACCAGGCACCACTAGAGATAGTATTTATATTCCATTTGAACGTGAAGGACAAAAATACACTCTAATCGATACTGCTGGCATACGACGCAAAAGATCAACCCATGAAAAAATTGAGAAATTTTCAATTATTAAGGCTATTGAAGCCTTAGATAAATCTCATGTTGTAGTGCTTGTTTTAGATGCACATGAAGGCGTTACTGAACAAGATGCTACCCTACTAGGCATGATTGCTGATAAAGGCAGAGCGCTACTTATAGTTATTAATAAATGGGATGGACTGGATGACTATCAAAAGCAAGAAGTAAAGCGCAAACTAGAGGTAAAACTTTCATTTGTTAATTACGCAAGTGTACACTACATATCAGCACTTCATGGATCAGGAGTAGGTAAGCTTTTTAATCCAATTAACACAGCATTTGCAAATGCTGGAAAAAGACATTCCACCTCAACTCTTAACAAAATTTTAGAAAAAGCCAATGCTGGACACCAGCCTCCGCCAGTCAGAGGCAAAAGATTAAAAATTAAATACGTTAATCAGGTGGATGTATTTCCACCAACTTTAGCATTTCATGGCAATCATTTAAAAAGTGTACCAAATGCTTATGACAGATATCTAAAAAACTTCTTTGTTGAAGCACTAGGACTTACCAACACCCCAATTAAAATTGAGTACAAGAGTGGTGAAAATCCTTTTAAAGATAAAAAGAACGTACTAACTGATAGGCAAATAAATAGAAAGCGTCGATTAATGAAGTTTGTTAAGAAGCGTTAACAAATTCAACCTCGCCTGATTTATTGATAATAATATTTATCTCACAATAGGAATTCTCATGTGTCATTGCTTGCGATGGGTCATCACTACAGGCACAACCTGATAGAATTTCTTGAAAAAACACTCCAACCTTAACAACCATAGAATCTACTTTTAAAATTTTTGAGATTACCATTATTGATATACTGTTCTCATCAATAACTGCAGAATGAGTACAACACTTTTCAAGTGGTAATAATTCAACATCCTTAGTAGATAACTCTGATTTTATATAGTCAGAGAATTTATCACTATCCCAGTATTCAAATACCTTTGTTAACACTAAGAAAGTATTAAATTATGTGCCTCTGATGCAGCGTTAATAAAACTAGAAAACAGTGGGTGACCATCTCTTGGAGTTGAGGTAAATTCCGGATGGAATTGACAAGCTACAAACCATGGGTGATCTTTAATCTCAACCATCTCAACCAAACTACCATCAGCTGACTTTCCTGAAATACTAAGTCCTGCAGACTCAACCTTATCAATAAGATTGTTATTAACTTCATATCGATGACGATGACGCTCAACAATCATGTCTTTGCCATAAATCTCTCTGGCTTTTGTACCTTTTGTAAGAGCGCACTCTTGCCCTCCAAGACGCATAGTACCACCCATATCAGAGTCTTTATCGCGTGTTTGTACAGAGCCATCTTCATCTTGCCATTCAGTAATAAGACCAACAACTGGATAAGGTGTATCTTCATTAAACTCAGTAGAATTAGCATCAGTCATATTTGCCATACTACGTGCATATTCAATAACTGCCACTTGCATACCTAAACAAATACCAAGATACGGTACATTGTTTTCACGAGCATATTTAGCACACGCAATCTTACCCTCAACGCCACGATTGCCAAATCCACCAGGAATTAAAATAGCGCTCATTTCTGATAAACATTCAGCGCCATTTTTCTCAATTTCTTCAGAATCAAAATAATGGATATTTACTTTGGTTTGTGTATGTACTCCTGCATGAATTAGTGCTTCAGACAAAGACTTGTAAGATTCGGTGAGATCCATATACTTACCAACCATGGCAATATCAACACTATGAGTTGGATTTTCTAATTTCTCAATTACACTACTCCACTCACCAAGATCAGCATCTTTACAATCTAGGCCAAGTTTTCTAACTACTACGTTATCCAAACCTTGATCGTGCAATGCTTGTGGCACTTTATAAATTGTATCCACATCAAGTGAGGTAAATACAGAGCTTTCTTCTACATTAGTAAATAGTGCAATTTTCTTGCGCTCGGCTTCTGGTAGCTCCTGCTCAGAACGACAAATAAGAATATCTGGCTGAATACCAATACCTCTTAACTCTTTTACTGAGTGCTGTGTAGGTTTAGTTTTTAACTCTCCAGCTACTTTAATATATGGCAGAAGTGTTAAATGTACAAATAAGGTATTTTCCTTACCTACATCAAGACTCATCTGCCTAATAGCCTCCATAAATGGTAGTGATTCAATATCACCAGCAGTACCACCAATCTCAACAAGAGCAATATCAGCACCTTCTGCTCCAGCTTTAGTTAAATCTTTAATTTCATTGGTAATATGTGGAATAATTTGAACTGTAGCGCCAAGATAATCACCTCTACGTTCACGCTCAATTACATTTTCGTAAACTCTACCTGCAGTAAAGTTATTTCGCTTACCGAGCTGAATGCGCACGAACCTCTCATAATGCCCAAGGTCAAGATCAGTTTCAGCGCCATCATTAGTTACAAATACCTCGCCATGTTGAAATGGACTCATAGTTCCAGGATCAACATTAATATACGGATCTAGCTTAAGCATGGTTACCTTAAGTCCGCGTGATTCTAATAGTGAAGCTAATGAAGCTGATGCGATGCCTTTACCTAGAGAAGATACTACACCACCAGTAATAAAGATATATTTTGTTGCCATTGATAAGTAACAAAGTTGAAATGCTTATGATACATTAAATCGTGTAGAATGTTGCGCTAACAAATCATTTAATTTACAAATGCAGTACAAACAATTTGTTTCAAGGCTTTTTGTCTATTTAAAGCCACATATTGGCAAACTTATCTTTACTTCAGTAATGATGGTTTTAGCAACTGCACTTGAAAGTGCGATTCCTGAAATAACTGGACAAATTGTAGACAAATTATTTGTTGATACTAGAGATTCACAAACCTCATTTGTCTATGCGTCAGTATTATTTGGCGTTATTGTTTTATCGTCTATTTTTGCTCTAACATCTACCGCTGCAAGCTCATGGGTTTCAAACAAAGTAATCATGGATTTACGCATATCTATGTTTGCAAAGCTACTTAAACTACCTAAGGCATATTTTGATAAAAATACTACTGGAAGCATCCTTTCAAAATTAACATTTGATGTTGAACAAATTGCAGCAGCAGCATCTACAATCTGGCTTGATTTTGTTAAGTCATCAATGACTGTAATAATTCTTGTAGGTTATTTATTTTATAAAAATTGGCAGCTATCGTTATCACTATTAATTCTTCTACCACTTGTATATCTTGCAGTTAAGCTTTCATCACACAGAATGCGTAACTCATCTACCAAGGTACAAAACTCTATGGGTAGAATGACTCACTTGCTTGATGAAAATATATCTGGCTCATCACTGGTTAAAATTTACCATGCCCAAGAGCAAGAAACCTCAAAATTTAACAAACTAATTCAAACTGTTCGTCAACAGCGTTTTAAAGTTGATATGACAGGTGGTTTTAATACTGCATTTGTAAACATTCTAATTGGCCTGTCTCTTGCATCTGTTGTGTATTTTTCTTCAAACTCATTAAATATGAGTGCTGGTGAATTTTTATCTTACTTTACAGCTATGGGAATGCTAGTAAAACCAGCTAAAAGCTTAGTCAATATCAATAAACCGTTTCAAACAGCTATGGCTGCTGGGATTAGTGTATTCGGATTAATAGATGAAGAAGAAGAAAAGAATTTTGGCAAAAAGTCTTTACCTATTGCCAAAGGTGCGATTAAGTTTAACGACGTTTCCTTTGCTTATGATGATGATAAAAACGTATTAAACAAAATCAATCTTAATATTAAACCTGGGGAAACTATAGCTTTAGTTGGTTCAACTGGAAGTGGAAAAACCACTATTATTCAACTTATAGCAAAATTTTATAATCCAAATAGTGGTTCAATTACTATTGACGATATAAATATTAATGAAATTGACATTGACTCTCTACGAGCAAATATTGCTTTTGTCGATCAAAACGTACGTCTTTTTAATGACACAGTTAAAGGCAATATTGCCCTTGGTAAGGTTGACTCAATGAGTGATGATCATATTAAAAATGCAGCAAAAGTTGCTAATGCCTATGATTTTGTTCAAGGTCTTGATGATGGATTTAATGCTGAAATTGGAGAAGATGGCACTAAACTTTCTGGTGGGCAAAGACAGCGCTTAGCTATTGCCCGTGCAATTGCTAAAGATAGTCCAATATTAATTTTAGATGAGGCAACATCAGCCCTTGACTCAGCCACCGAAAAACAAGTTCAAGCAGCAATTGATGAAATGCAAAAAGATCGTACTACAATCATTATTGCACATCGCCTATCAACAGTACAAAAAGCCGATAGAATTATTGTACTCAAACAAGGTAATATCATTGAACAAGGATCTCACCAAGAATTGTTAAAGCAAGATGGTGAATATGCAAGCTTATACAATCACCAGTTTAAAGACTAGTCTTTAATAACTAGCATTTTATGCTCTAACATATCACCCGTAGTATAGCTAATATCTATAAGGCAATTCCTCACGCTAGATACCTGTCAATATAATTATCAAATCAATGCGATTGTTAGTATTTTAAGTTCGGGAGGTTTTGCCTTAAAAGAAAGTTGTTTGACTGTTTAGTTTTTTATAACAATCATTTTATGCTCTAACATATCACGCATAGTATAGCCAATACCACCAATACCATAACCAGAGTGTTTGCGCCCTGCAAACGGCATCCAGTCAACTCTAAAGGTTGTATAGTCGTTAATCATAACTGCCGATGCTTCTAATTTTTTCGCAACATCTGTTGCAAAAGAAATATCATCACTAAAGATTGATGATTGGAAAGATACATCTAAACTATTTGCAGCGTTAATTGCATCTTCAATATCTTTGTATCCATAAATACAAACAACAGGGCCAAAAATCTCACTTGTAGATACTTTTGAATCCTTAGATGGATTAAGTAGCACTGTAGGCTCATAACTAACATCATTAATACGTTTAGCGCCGGTTATAACTTCAGCACCTTCTGCTATAGCTTCATTCACCCAAGATTCAATTCTATCAGTCTCTTTAGGCAAAATAAGCGGACCAAGATCAGAACTCTCGTTAATTGCATCACCCACAACTTGATTAGAGGCAACATCAGAGATTTTTTGCGCCAATTCTTTAGCTCTATTTTCTGGCACATATACACGCTGAACCGATACGCATACTTGGCCTGAATGATACATACTAGCTTTAACCACACCATTTACAAAAGCATCTTCATCGTGATAAGAATCATAAATAAGCGGAGCCACACCACCGTGTTCAAGTGCACAGCGCGTACCTGGAGCAAGTTTTGATTTCAAACTCCATCCAACTTTAGCCGAGCCAATAAAGCTAAAAAATGCCACCCGAGAATCAATTACTAATTTTTCAGAATTTTCACGATTTGTAAGTGCAACCTGCACCCATCCATCTGCAAGTCCTGCCTGTTTAATAAGCTCAGCTAAACGCAATGTAGATAATGGCGTAGTGCTGGCAGGTTTGATAATAACAGGGCAGCCTGTAGCAACGGCAGGAATAACTTGATGAATCGCCAAATTAAGCGGATGATTAAATGCACTAACTGCTACCACTACACCAATTGGCTCCATAATAGTAAACGCCTCTCTACCTGCTCCTGCTGGTGTCATATCCATTGGTACTTCATAGCCTTTAATACTACGAATCTCAGCTATAGCAATACGAATTCCATCTACTGCTCGAGTTACTTCCACTCTAGCGTCACAAATTGGCTTTCCACCCTCATTGGCAATTAGACGTGAAAATTCTTCATGTTCATTCGCAACCAAATCAGATAATTTTTGCAAAATACTTATGCGCTCATGAATTGGCAATGCGCCTGATTTATGCAGGGCATCTGCAGTAGATAACATCTGCTCAACTTGAGTAGCATTATGCATTGGAAGCTCTTTTAATACCTTGCCTGTATATGCTTGCTTAACTTTTAATATTTCACTTTTCATATCAACATCTTGTTATTTAAATTCAGCAAGCCTTGCTTGCTGAATTATTATATTAATTATCAAATTGCTTTAAGTCGTCAAGCAATGTTTTGGTATTTTGTGAATAATCAATTGGCAGATCAACAACATGCACTCCACCATCATCAAAAGCTTTATTTAAAGTTGGAATAAGATTATCACTTGACGCTATTCTATGCCCATTTGCGCCATAACTTTGAGCATATTTAACAAAATCAGGATTGTTAAAATCAAGTGAAAAATCTGGCAATTGTTGTGCAGCTTGCTTCCACTTAATCATGCCATAACCACTATCATTAAAAATCAGCACTACTAAGTTCAAGTTCAAACGAGTAGCTGTTTCCAACTCCTGAGAATTCATCATAAACCCACCATCACCACATACTGCAAGCACGCGTTTTTTCGGATACATTAGGCTACAAGCTATGGCCACAGGCAAGCCTGCTCCCATTGTTGCTAATGCATTATCCAGTAGCAGTGTATTTGGTCCACGCGTATGATAATGACGTGCAAACCATAATTTAAACATACCATTATCTAGAGAAACAATATCCTCAGAGTCCATCACTTTACGTACATCTGCCACTACTCTTTGTGGCAACATTGGAAACGAAGGGTCCTCATCCAGAGAATGAATAGCAATCCTTGTGCGCTCACGAATCTCATCAACCCACTCAGTGTTGCAATTAACACATCCGGATAACTCATCAGTTAACCTAGATATTGTGTCACAAATATTACCAACTACCTCTACTTGAGGATAATAAATATCTTTAATCTGTGCCGAGTGGAAATTAACATGAATCACTTGCTGCTCATCGCCCTTCATAATAAACGGCGGTTTTTCAACCATGTCATGCCCAACATTAATAATTAAATCAGCCTTTTTAATGGCTTCATGTACATAGTCTTTTGAAGAAAAGGCTGCTGTACCAATAAATTTATCAACATTGCCACTAAGTGCACCCTTGCCCATTTGTGTATTAAAAAATAAAATTTCTGTCTTATTCAAAAACTTTGACAAAGGCTCACGAATACGCTTTCTATTAGCACCAGCCCCAACAAGTAGTAGCGGTCTTTTGGCCTGCTGAATAACACTAGCTGCTTTTTTAATAGCCTTATCTGTAGCAAACTGTCTGTGAATTGTTTGTCGAGGAAAAACACTACTATCTTCAACCTCCTCTCTAGCCACATCTTCTGGCAATTCAAGATGCACTGCACCCGGACGCTCTTCTTCGGCAATACGAAAAGCACCACGTACTAAAGCGGGAATTTGCCTGCCATAAACTATCTGATCAGAGTCTTTCACCAATGGCTCCATCATTCTAACAATATCAAGAATTTGGAATTTACCCTGCAAACCTGCTTTGATAGGCTTTTGTCCGGTAATAACCACCATTGGCATACCGCCAAGTTGTGCATAAGCAATCGCAGTAACAAGATTTGTAGCGCCAGGCCCAAGCGTAGCTAAACAGACTCCAGCCTTACCTGTAAGACGACCATAAGTGGCAGCCATAAATGCTGCAGCTTGCTCATGACGCGTAAGGATAAATTTAATAGATGAGTTTCTAAGTGAATCAAGAAGATCAAGATTTTCTTCACCCGGGATGCCAAATATATATTCAACACCTTCATTTTCTAATGCTTTTACAAATAGATCCGATGCTTTCATATTCCCCCTTAAAAAATAATATTTATTTTTTAGGGCTAGAATACCATATTTTTTATTTGTGTTATTTTAATCTAGATAATACTTTACCGCTATCTAGCACTGCTCTTACCGTATCAGCAGCATCTTCTAATTTAGCAACTTTTTTAGTATGCCACAACACCAATGAAGCAGATAAAACTAAACCATCATAAAACATACCTTTTTCACCAGATAGTGCTGCCTTGCCCAGCTTAACAGTGTGGCTAGCAAGCTCATCAATATTGTTATGTACATCCATATCACCTGGGAATGAAATTGCACGCAGATCTTGCTCTATACCTAAAGCTGATGGCTCAATATCAACTTGGTCAAGCTCCTGCTCTCCTGCATAAGAAATCATCAAGCCTTTTTGTCTAAGCGATGGAATAACCCCACCTTCAACCCCGCGAACCAGTAGTGCTGTCTCCATACCCGAGGCTCTTACCAAAGAGGCATATTTAGGTGGATAAGGCTTATGTACATAGCCTAAAACACTATGAGTTGTTCTACCTCTAAGAGGAGTTATTAAAGTCTCTACAGTATTAATAACTGTACGTTTAATTATGCGATCTCTAAGTGGCACAAGGTCATGCAGACCCTTACAATAACTTGCCTGGTCAATATAACTCCAGCCAATTGACTTATCTTCTAATCTAATTTTAGCTTCAAGAGTTGAATGATCAACACTTAAACCTAATTTTTCTACAATATGTCTGTGCGTAAGACCAAACTTAGGGCTAACACTATTTAACCCATGAATTACACTTGGCAGTCCTAATTCTGCCAACACTGCTGGCAGGAAAGTAGAAATTGGAATTGATCTATTGTATCCACTATACGGATCACCCAAATCTACCAGCTCATCAACATCTACTTGCTGTTTGTCGCTCTGTGCTAATATTGCAGCAAGAATTCCTTCGTTTTCTTCACGAGTTTCACGCTTCATTCTAAGAGCGATAAAAAATACTGCAGCTTGTACATCATCAATCTCGCCTTTTAAGATTGCCTGCATTCCATCTCTTGCCTCTTCAAAATCAAGATCCTTACTTAGTTCAGGACCTGTAGCAATTCTTTGAATAATTGATTTCATTAATTCTTGTGAATTCATCTTTTATACCTTTATATAAATTCCATCATCTCTTTTTTCAACTGGAAACACTTGCATATTATCTACATCAATATCTGAACTTTCACCAGTTGCCAAATCAAAACTAAACCCGTGCAATGAGCAAACTATACGGCCGTCTTTTAAACAACCTAGGGTAAGCTCAATATCCTCATGCGGACAGCGATTTTCTCCGCAGTAAAGCTTAGAGTTGTCATAGCTAATAAACAGCTTTTTACCGTCTATCTCAAACTTAGACATTGTCCCCTGTTTTGGCGCAGAGTCTAGTACCTTAGTCCACATAAATTTTAAGAATTAAAACCAACTCCAAATAGAATTACTGTCTAATTGCGCCCTACATTGGTTTAGTTGATTTTTATAACGTTTAGCATTACGCTTAACTGCATCAGCTGCTTTTAACAGCCAAGCCTTAGAATTGTAGCTTTTTCTATTAAAACCACCATGACCTTCATGATATGCTAGATATTGGTTATACGCATCACTCTTGGAAATTCCCGATTGAGAATTTGACTTAGATATATACCAACCAACAAAATCTGCAGCATCGGCAAAATCATCACGATCGGCGTCTTTATTGCCGCTATCTTGCTTGTACCAATCCCAAGTATTGTCAACAACTTGTGCATAACCATAAGCTGAAGTTGGTCTAAACCAAGGAACTACACCAAAAAGCTTTTCCCTTGGTGGTTTAGCATCAGACTGAAAATGCGACTCTTGATAAATAATGGCAAGCTGCACATGTGCAGGAGCGCCATATTTTTTCTCACTCGCACGAATAGCTTTATACCAACTAACCTCTTCATCCATTAAGTTGCAGATATTACTAACTGTAACTGCAGGAGTTGAAAAACATCCTGCTAAAAATAAAGACAAAAACGCAATTGTTAAAAGCTTTTTCATTAACCTAAGAATACTTTATATCCAATAATAATCTGAGTAAAGAACAAAATAATAAACATTGCCTTAATCGATCCATCAGAAAGGCTACTATCTCCATTGCCAGATTTTTTAACCTTAGATCCTTCAATTGATACATTAACCGCAACCAGACCTTTTTCTGATTTTTCAGCATCAAACACCACTCGAGTATCTGCTTTTAATCTTGATTTGTTATAAATATTTTTTTGATGTACAAAGTATTTATTACCATCATCTCCAGTAATAAAACCATACCCTTTAGTGCCAAACTGCGCCACCACTCCTTTTACTTGATTTGCCATTTTTCTCCCTCTATTTTTTTTGCAAACAATATGTTGCTTTTTCAATATACTCAGCACCTGCGTGCTGAAATTTTGGCTCATTTTCAATATCGTTAATACACTCTAATAATTGATATTCAAAGCCATTAAAAAGCTTACCAACCTCTGCCTTATTTACAGCAAATGGTGGCCCGCTTAATTTATCTTGCGGATAGTTTAATGTAAGTAACAACACCCGACAAGCCATTGGTATTATAGAATATAAATGCTTAACATATTTTGCTCTTAAATCCGACTCTAGAGCAACTAGTGAAGCTCTGTCATACACTGCGCCAATATTAGATAGGTGCTTAGACTCCAAATCAAAATAATCACCACAATATATAACTATATTTTTTGCAGTATAGATTTTAAATTTCCCTACAATCTCAACCCTATACTTAAGATTATTTTCAACAAAAAACTGCTCAACCGCCATAGAGCTCAACTCCACGCCAATAACACTTACACCCTTGTCTAGAAAAAAAAGTATATCAGCACTTTTTCCACATAAAGGTACAAATACACTATTAGCCGAATCAATACACGAGTAAAACTTCACCAGCCTAGAGTTAACAACATCTCTATGCCAGCCAATTTTCCCATCTTCCCAGCGTTTAATCCAGTTTGTCATAAATTATACAACCAATAAAAAATATCATTATTTTAACAACTATATAACAATTAATTAACCTATGTTATATATCCTACAAACCCTTATAAAATAAGCTCCACAGCAATATTTTATCTTGTTAAAATCATTAGAAATTTTACAATTATTGTGGGGATAAAACTATGATGCCAGGACCATTTGAATTAATAATTATTCTTGTTATTGTTTTGCTTATTTTTGGTGGAAAAAGACTTAAAAATATCGGCGGCGATCTAGGTGGGGCTATTAAGGGTTTTAAAAAATCAATGAGTGACGAAGAGAACTCAGATACTACAAAATCCATCGCCAAAGACAAAGCCTAAGCTAAAACACAATTTAAAAAACCTTACTGTCCTGCAATCAAATTATGCTTAGATATTTAGTTTTAATACTTCTTGCTATATTTACGATATCTTGTAATGATACAAATAGCATTGATGCTAACGAAACCGTAAATATTAACGGCACTATTTACAAAAAAGGTACTTCAAACTTATACACTGGCATAGTAATTACCAAACATAAAAATGGCACAATTATTAGAGAGTCAAACTATAAGAATGGTAAAGAACATGGCAAGTCAATGTTTTGGCGTGCTGATGGCTCTAAAGACTTTAGAGCTTATTTTAAAGATGGTAAAGAGCACGGCCTAACAACCTTTTGGCGCAAAAATGGCAATAAGCAATTTGAGGCTAATTATAAAAATGGATTGTTAAATGGTGC
>CAYOFV010000004.1:42822-54678 GCA_964403565.1 uncultured Piscirickettsiaceae bacterium
AAAATGGCAATAAGCAATTTGAGGCTAATTATAAAAATGGATTGTTAAATGGTGCGAGTATTTGGTATTTTGCCAGTGGCAATAAACTTAAATCTTACAACTACAAAGACGATAAGCTAAATGGTGAATCTATATGGTGGGACGATAAAGGTAGGACAATAGATAAAAAAATATACAAAAATGATAAGTTATACCAATCTCAATAAATAACTATATGAATAAGGTGCTTAGATTTATTCCATTTGTATTTGTTAAAAATTTAGGGTTACTTATTGATAACCTTTATATTTTTTATAGATGCAAATGGCGTGAAGATGAGTGCGTTATTTGTGTAGTTATTTGCTGAGATTGGTATTAGTAAACTAATTAAGGATACGAGCCAATATCACTTAATTTATCTCTATCTAAAATTGTCATAGTTTTGTGAGAGCACTTAACCAATCCATCTTTTTTAAATTGAGAAATCACTCTAGATACATGAACCTTAGTAAGGCCGGCAACATCAGCCATATCTTCTTGATTTAATGGGAAAAAATCTTGTGCTTCTTTATTTTTTGCACAGGTGTTTTTAATATTTTTTATCTTATCAGATATATCAAGAATCAAATAAGCTAAAGACTGCGTAGCATCTTTGCGCGATGAATTTAATAAGTAATGCTGATAAGTTTCAGAATCGTTCGCAAGAACCTCAACTAAGCGCAACGCTACTTGTGGAGCTTTGGCAAGTAGATCTTTTACTGTATCGTTGTTAATTACACATACATCTACATCAGTAATTGCTTGCACGAAATAATTTGTATTTTGCTGTTTGTGTGAAAAACCAATTGAATCACCCGGCATAGCAACACGATAAATTTGGCGCGATCCATTTGGAAGGTACGAGCCTAAAATTAAATATCCAGAATTAACACACAATGAATAACTAACAGAATCGTGTTCATCGATTAAGATCTCACCTTTGTCATAATGACGCTTTTTTTCAATATAACCTTCAATTGCGTTCATTTCCTCTTTGGTCATATCACCAAAAACAGAAAGCTTAGCAACCGCGCAATTAATACAATTATCTGCTATTTTATTTTTTGAATTGCAATTCACTATCAGCCCCCATGTTTAATCAATATAAGCATATTACTATATTCTTATATATATTAACTTGATCTAGGTCAACAAAACCCGTAATATTTATAAAAACTGATTATAACCAAAAAAAAAAAAACGATTTAGTAAATTAATATAAAAAAATATGCAAAAAAAGCCCAGATAAAAATCTGGGCTTTTTAAACTTTTTAAAGTTTAGATTGCTATTTAGCCAAATGTATCACTAATGATATTATCATACCAAGAGTAACCATTTTCTTGCTCTCTAGCTCTCATCTTCGCATCAAACTTGCCTGGTGTTAGGCCGCCTGATCCTTTAACTTTGTTGATCTTGCCATCTTTATAGTTATAAACCATAGCAACTGAAATACCATCACCTGGTGCGATAACACTATAACAAGTATTAACATACGAAGGATCTGGAGCTTTATCACCATTAAGTAGTGCAACAACAGCTGCAGCACATACCTTACCTTCAGAGTTAGCAGCGTAACCTGACTTAGGTAATGGAGACTGAATAGCAGCATCACCAATTACGTGGATATTTGCATGAATCGTTGATTCAAACGTATTACCCTTAATTGGACACCAGCCAGTTTTATTTGTAAGACCAGCAACATGCGCAATATGACCAGCTTTTTGTGCTGGAATAATATTAATTACATCACCTTTATAGTCATCAACATCGCCTGATAATGTCATACCTGCAACATCAACAGATTCAATCTTACCACCAGCAGAACCTTTAACCCACTCAATCATTGAGTTATCAGTACCATAGCCGTAGTGCTTAGCCCAACCTGCAGTAAACAAGCCAAACTTAGAGAACTTCTCTTTATCATCTAGTACAAGAATCTTAGCTGTAGGATTATGTTGCTTAAAATAATGAGCAATTTGTGCTGTACGCTCATACGGACCTGGAGGACAACGGAAAGGATTAGGCGGAGCTGAAATAATTACCGTACCACCTTTTCTCATTGACTTAATCTGATCGCGTAGTAATGCTGTTTGTGAACCAGCTTTCCAAGCGTGAGTAATCTTAGTTTCTGCAACCTCTGCATTATATCCATCGATCTTATCAAATCTGTAAGACACACCAGGAGATACAATACAACGATCATATGCAAATGTTTTGCCGCCAGCAGTTTTAACTTTCTTGCCGCTTGCATCAATATCAACCACTTTATCAATTACAACATTTACACCATGGCCTTTTAGACCGTGATAACCAAACTTAATGTCATCCATTTGACGCACGCCACTTAATACTTCATTACTACCGAAACATGTAAAGTAGTGCTCATTTGCCTCAATAAGTGTTACTTCAACAGATTTATCCATCATACGGATGTATTTTGCAGCTACTGCACCACCCATACCACCACCAACAACAACAACTTTCTTACTTGCACCACCAATTGCAAATGGAGTGTAAGTAGCAGCAGTTGCTGCAGTAGCGCCTAGACCTACTGTTTTTAAGAAACTTCTTCTATTTTGTTTATTCATCAGTATTCTCCTCTATTCGCCACTTAGATAGTAATCAGTGATTTTTGCAAATGCATCAGAATCACGTTTGATCATTCTCTTCATCTTCTTAGCCATCTTCTTTTCCATATCGCGTGAGCCATCGTGGAAATCAGCTAAAGACCATTCTAAGAACATCTTGGCATTACCAGATAGTTGACCTGCATCATCATCTGCTACAGTACCACCTTCTGTATGACACTTATCACAATACTTATCGTGTAGGGCCTTACCTTTTGCTACATTTGCAGCATTAAACTTTTGGTTTGTATTCTTATAAACTTCTTGATCAGCAAAGAATCCTGCCATCGACTCAATTTGTTCATCAGAATAACCTTTAGCAATTCTACCCATAATCGTAGATGCTCTATCGCCTGACTTATATGCATTCATTGTCTCAACCATATAAGTTTCACTTAAACCAGCAATAGACGGAATAGCATTACCGACACTAGCACCATTAGTACCATGACAACCAGCACAAGTATTACCAAGCATTTCACCAGATGGTGCAGCTTGAGAAAACGCTCCTAATGATAGTCCAGCAACTAGTAGTGTAGATTTAACAATCGTATATCTCATCATAAACTCCATGTTGTTTATTTAAAATTAATTCCTACTGAATTAAAACAGCAGAATTCTCCTCGCTTAATAATAAAAAAACAAGCACAGCGACGCCTTTTAATTATTAATAGACCTCAATTCTATACAGTTAAATACAATTTAAAAACAACATAAGTTATTTCTTTATAAAAAAATACAAATATAATTAGTAACTACTTCCTCCACCTCTTTTTTATATAACTCTCCTTAACGTTAACTAAAAAAATCGGAGGAAGTAACCCTTCTTAAAGAGATATTTATGAATTTAAACTTAAATACTTTAAAACCCTTGTTTGTTATTATTGGCATTAGTCTATCTATTAACACCTATGCCAACTCTGTTGTAAACATTGTGGTTAATGATAATTACGCAGATGTTCGTGATAATCTAGTTGATGCAATTGAACAAAAATCCATTAAGATTTCTAAAATATTTCACGCAAGTGATATGCTAGATCGCACCAAGGGCGATGTTTTTAATATGTCAAATATGTATTCTAAACTTCAAGGAAACATCGACAAAGTATTTAATATGTCAAATTATGATGCAGATAACAAAAACTTAGTACCAAAAAAGGTTTATAAAAAAGCCGAGATTATTGAATTTTGCTCAGCTGATATATCTCACGAACTAGTTTTAGCTAACCCACTTAATATTGCTGTATGTCCATTTAAGATTGCAATTTTCTCTTTGAGAGACTCACCACAACAAACTCACATTATTTACAATAAACTTACAGCTTTTGACAACAATTCAAAAGCAGCTATTGCTAAGGCTAATAACTTAATTAAATCATTAGCTGAAAGCGCCTCTTGGTAGGGGTTTAATCCTCTTCTACTTCTCTACCACCAAGTTCAGAGTAATATCTTGCAAGTGCCTCAATCTCTATATCTGATAGTATTTTTATAACCGCCTGAACCGCACCACCTGGATCATTCGTTCTAGATCCATCTTTAAAATACTCCATAGTTGATACCAAGTATCCATATTGCTGACCAGCAAGTACTGGGGTTGTGCCGATTGAGGTTTTTCCATCTTTACCATGGCACAAATCACAAGGAGGTATTCCGCGATTTGCATCACCTTCAGATACTAATTTTGGAGTTCTGATATTTTCTCTTAATGTTGGATTATTTTCTGGCAAAAGTTGGGTTTCATACCAAGCAGCAACATCACGCATTTTTTTATCATCTAATCTTTTAGCACGTTTATACATATTTTTATCAACACGAGTTCTAACCTTGTAGTCTTTAAGTTGTTTTATTGTGTATTCACTATTTTGCGATGCTAGATGCGGAGTATCGGTGTCATCACTAACACCGCCACTACCATGACACTTATCACATTTTCTAGCGGCAATTTTTTGCCCATTAATAAGATCATCGGCAAATGCATATGATGAAATCAAAAAACTTGCAATTACAACTTTAATTATTATGTTTTTCATAACCTACTCCTTTATCTTATCCAAGGCATAATAATTTTTTCTGGCTTGGTAAATTTATTAATATCATAACGCATATTTACCATAGAGTTATTCATAACTGCCATATCGTCACTCATGCGTGCTATTGAATTATTCATAGCTTTAATATTAGTATTCATTTGTGCAATCTCACCACCCATATTATCCATATTACCACCCATAGATACCATCGAAGTGGTCATTACATTCATATCTTTAGCAACATTAGAAAAATCATCACCCATTCTTTTTTGCCCATCAACCATAGAGCGAGCCATCTGCACCATATTAGCAGCCATACCATTCATATTTTTTGCCATTGAATGCACATCTTTTGTCATCTGCTCAACTGATTTAGTCATAGCAGTCATGTCATTACCCATGTTGTACATAAAAGATCCCATGCCATATGCGCCAAAAATTCCTGCAATAAGCAGAAATATTTTTATAGTTTTATTAGTCATTTAGGTAGCGAGCCTTGGTTAAGCAAAGCTCGCAAAGAGGGTTAAATAAATATTATTTAACTTTAGTAGTTGCAGAATTTTTCTCACCAGTATTACTTACCCAAGAAAGAGTAATTGCATCACCTTTAGCGCCCTTCATTCTAAAGAATAAATAAGGGTCAGATGCTACTGTTGAGTTTGGAGTAATGGTAAGCATATGCACACCATTTTTCTCAATTTTAATATTATTGATAAAATCTTCAGGAACGATATTTCCTGCTTTATCTTTTCTTCGGCCGGTTTCCATTGGGTGTTTTACTTTGTACTTAACCTCAATTAGGCCTTTTTTCATTTTTGCTCTTGCTTTAATTTTCTTTGCCATGATATTTCTCCTTATTGAAGTTTAATTAACAACCACCTTTAGTAACTTTAGTATTGCCTGAAGCAGTTACAAAACCACTTGCAGTATGTGCAATTGCTGTTACTTTGGTAGGTTTGCCCATCTTCACTCTAAAGCTTGCAAAGGCTAAAACATCTGCTGATTCAAAATCAACACGCATTGCAACTGGCTTGTCATTTTCATGCACTACTAAGTAGATAGACTTAACTCCACTTAATTTAGTTGCATCTACAGAAATTGGTACTTGCGCACCATTTTCAGCAAGTTTTGGTGTGTTTAACTTTAGTTGATCTGAAGCGCTATGTGCACCACCAGTAATCTTACCTATTGCATCATCGGCTTTTAATTTGCCCATAATGTTAGCTAAAGCATTAAGAGGCAACATGCTTGAAAGTGCAACTGCACCACCAATTATTGCTTTTAAGGCTGATCTTCTATTCATCATATTTACTCCTTATTATTAAAATCTAAAAAAACTAACTAACCTGAATTGCATCTTTTGGACAGATCTCTACACAATCTCCACATCCGTTGCAATTGGTTGTATCCATATTTATTGATGGAACACCGCCCATCTCTATACTAAATTTAATTGCACTATGTTCACATACTTCTGAACACGATTGGCATATTACCCCAATCTTTGACAAACAATTATCTTTAATTTTAGCTTTTATATCCCATGGTTGTTCAGCTAAATCCAAAAATGCATTATATTTACATGCATCAGCACACTTTTGGCAAAAATTACAACCACCTTTTGTAAAATCAACTATTGGAAATTTTCCACTTCCAGTAGTTAAAATTTCTTCCGGGCACGCATCTATACAAGCACCACAGCGATTACATAAATCAACAAACAAATCCTCATTCTTAGACCATGGAGGTCTAACAACGCTTTGTTTGTTAGAGCCCCAGCCGCCCCTTAGTAGCTGCGCTCTTGTCATAACGCCCACTAGCGTTATTCTATTCGTCTAGATTAACAAAAGTAGATCCAACCAATGCATCCTTGTCAGCTTGTGGAACATGACACTGCATACAGAAATAGCGTCTTGGTGACATTTCAGATAATCGAGTATCTTCTCTAGTAAAGAAATGCGAACTACTCATCTTTGGCGACTCTTCTTCTTTGTAATTTGCATCGCTATGACAACTTAAACACTTATTCTCTTTAAGATTTACCGGCATTGAAGCTGTTTTATGCGGAATTACTGGAGGTTGATCGTCAAAACTACGCTCAAACTCTACACCTTTTTTAATCCATTTGATCTTAGTTGGTGCGATCGACAAACCACCTAAAGCATGAGTACCACGTAGTGATGCCACCTCTACTGGCGCAGCATCTGCTTTAGCTCCAGTTGAGTTATTCCAATTATGATCAGAACCATAAAATGTTGCATGTGAACCTAAAGCAAAAACTGAAGCGATTGTTATAGCTAGTATTTTATTTTTCATCATTCTTCTCCTCTTATGCTTTAACAATTTTAACTGGAGTCTTTTTATAATCAGTCTCTTTAGAAAGAGGATCTGTTGCATCCAGAATTAATTTATTAACCAAGCGTGAAGCATCAAAAAATGGTACAAATACCAAACCCTTAGGTGGCTTGTTTCTACCTTTGGTTTCAACCATAGCAACCATCTCACCACGTGATGATGAAATCTTAGCGTTTTTACCACGTCTTAACCCACGAGCTTTTGCATCATCAGGATGCATATAAATAACTGCATCAGGAACTGATCTATACAGCTCTGGAACACGTCTTGTCATGGTGCCTGAATGCCAGTGTTCTAGTACACGACCAGTTGACATCCACAGATCAAATTCTTCATTTGGACTCTCTGCAGGCGGCTCATATGGCGCAGTAATAATATTTGCTTTACCGTCTGGCTTGCCGTAAAAACGCACACCCTCGCCTTTCTTAACATAAGGATCATATCCTTCACGATATCTCCACAGGGTTTCTTTGCCATCAATAACCGGCCAACGCAGGCCTCTAACTTTATGATAATCATCAAAACTAGCAAGTTCATGGCCTTTTTTCGGACCTTCTAAACCAAATCGACGATACTCTTCGTACAAGCCTTTTTGGATATAGAAACCAAAATCATCCATCTCACTATTGCCATAGCTATTACCACGGCTATCAGTAACTTCTTGCTTGCCAAATTTATCAACCTGACCATTGGCATATAGTACATCATATAAATTCTTACCTTTATATTCTGGATTTGCTGCTAGCAGCTCATCTGACCAAGCATCATCAGTAGTAAATCTCTTAGAGAATTCAACTAATTGCCATAGATCTGATTTTGCCTCTCCAGGAGCTTCAACCTGTTGACGCCAGAATTGTGTACGTCTCTCAGCATTACCATACGCGCCTTCTTTTTCTGCCCACATTGCTGTTGGTAGGATAAGGTCAGCCGCTTGCGCTGATACCGTTGGATACGGATCTGACACCACCACAAAGTTTTCTGGATTTCTCCAACCTGGTAGCATCTCATCATTAACGTTTGGACCAGCTTGCATGTTGTTATTACACATCACCCAATAAGCATTAAGCTTGCCATCTTTAAGCGCTCTAGATTGTGCAACAGCATGATAACCTTTCTTACCAGGAATTGTTTCTGCTGGCAGTTTCCAAATATTCTCTGCAAATTGACGATGTGGTTTTTTCATAATCACATAATCTGCAGGCAAGCGGTGTACAAATGTACCAACCTCACGCGCTGTACCACAAGCTGAAGGCTGACCTGTTAGTGAGAATGGTCCGTTACCTGGTTCAGAAATCTTACCCATTAATAAGTGAATATTGTAAATTAGACCGTTTGTCCATACACCACGAGTATGTTGGTTTACACCCATTGTCCAAAGTGAAACTACTTTCTTCTTCGGATCTGCATATATTTTAGCCAAACGCTCAAGCTTATCTTTAGGTACGCCAGATAATTCTGATACATGTTCTAATGTATACGGCTCAAGTGATTTTTTATACTCTTTCCAGCTAATGCCACTAAGCTTACCTTTGTTGGCGTTTTTAGCTTTTTTCTGTAGTGGGTGCGATGCACGCAAACCGTAACCAATATCAGTAGGAGTTTTCTTAAAGTTAACATGCTTGTGTACAAACTCTTTGTTGTATGCATTGTTATCAACAATATATTTTGCAATATAGTTAAGAATAGCTGTATCTGTTTGTGGCTCAAAAATCATACCATTGTCAGCTAACTCAAACGAACGATGCTCAAAAGTTGATAGCACGTGTACTTCAGAACCAGGTTTGGTTAAACGGGTATCAGAAATACGCGACCACAAAATCGGGTGCATCTCTGCCATGTTTGAACCCCACAGTACAAAATTTTCACCATGCTCAAAGTCATCATAACAACCCATTGGCTCATCTGCACCAAATGCACGAATAAACGCACCTACGGCTGATGCCATACAGTGACGTGCATTCGGATCAATATTATTTGATCTAAAGCCAGCCTTATATAATTTAGAAGCAGCATAGCCTTCCCATACTGTCCACTGACCTGAACCAAACATACCAACACGCGAGGTTAATTTATCTGCAGGTTTGCCTTTATTTTCTTCTTTAGATACTTTAAGAGCAGCCTTCCACTTCTCTTCCATAACGTCAAAAGCCTCATCCCAAGAAACAGGAGTAAAGTCACCGTTTTTGTCGTATTTGCCATTTTTCTTTCTAAGTAGTGGCTGAGTAAGACGATCCTTACCATACATAATCTTAGATAAGAAATAACCCTTAACACAATTAAGGCCTTTATTAACTGGTGCATCTGGATCACCTTGGGTTGCAACTAACTTACCATCTTTAGTGCCTGCTAGTACTGAACAACCTGTACCACAAAAACGACATGGGATCTTATCCCACTTAATTCCATCAACACTTTCCTCATAGTTGGCAAGTGCAATGCCTGGTAAAGTAACACCTGCAGTAGTTGCAGTTGCTCCTATTGCACTGTTCTTTATGAACTCTCTTCTGCTAATAGCCATCTTTTCTCCTCGCAATTAGTTAAATTTAAAAAAATAATGAATTTATTACTTTAATTACTTATCTACAACATTTCATTAACATAGGTTGTTTTTAGCTATTATTTTTTAAAACGAGCCCCATAACTAAACACTTTTGGCTCGCATATATCAATACAGCGTCCACAATTTGTACAATTGCCATCAAGTACAATTGAACTACCTTTGTCTTTTAATGCAGGGTTGATAACTTGTGATTCTGGACAAATTACAAAACACTCTAAACAATCTGTACATTTATCTCTATCCTTGGCATTTACCCTTAATATTGATGACTTGCCTAAAAGCGAATAAAAAGCCCCCATTGGACAAATACGCGAACACCAACCATTCTTAACTACAAATAAATCAAATAAAAATATAAGCGCAATTAAAAACCAACCAAAACTCATACCAAAGATGATTCCTCGATGTAATATTGATACTGGATTTACCAACTCCCAAACAATTGTTCCAGTAATAAATGCAATAATCATTACTGTTGCCAAAAGCCAATAACGAGTTTTATTTGAAATTCCTGCACTAGTGGTTTTAATACCTAATTTACATCTAAGCCATGAGGCAGCGTCAGTCACAATATTAACTGGACACACCCACGAACAAAATACTCTTCCACCTACAAGTAGATAAAACCCAACAACAATAAGCGCTCCAATAAGAGCATCATTTGCAATAGAATTCCCAGCAAAGACCGACTGTAATAATACAAATGGGTCTGTAAGTGGCAATACATCTAAAGTAAGGCTAGAACTAAGATTGCCTTTAACAATCCAAATACCAAAGTACGGCCCAAGTAAAAATAAACCTAGAATGCCTATTTGTGATATACGTCTTAAAATCAAATACTTATTTGCACTAAGCCAACCTCTTGATTTGGCTGCATCTATTCCCACTGCTTTGCATATATTTTCTTTTTTCATTTTTTCTTAATATCAAAAAGTGGGTTAAAACTATTAAGCGTGTCTAGCGCATTACTAAGCGGCTCATCTGTTTTTATATCTGTAAGCCCTGCGCCTTGTAGATCGTATTGCTTGCCTTCAGGTAGATTGTATTTATGCTCAACATCAGGAGTAACTAACGACCCTCCAGCCTTTTGCTTTTCTTCCCAGCCAAGCCTGTAATGATCATGCATCTTGCCCATAGCCAACTTTGTTGGCAATACTTTAATTACTGCCTCTTCCATAATGCAAGCCTCTTCACACTTGCCACAACCGGTGCAATAATCATAATTAACTATAGGTATAAATAATGTATGTCTGCCACTACGCTTATTATGCTTTCTCTCAATGGTAATTGCTTTGCCGCGAATTGGGCAAATATTAAAACACACTTCGCATCTTAAGCCTTGATAAGCAATACAACCTTTTGTATCTACAATCCTAGCTAAGCCCATTTTGGCATCATTTATATCAGTAAGACTTTTATCCAAAGCTCCAGTTGGGCAAGCCTTAACACACGGAATATCATCGCACATTTCACAGCCTGCACTGCGTGCGGTAAAAAACGGTGTACCAATAGCAACACCATCTTTTTCTGTAGCTAAAGACAAAGTTGGAAATGGACAATCATTTACACACAATCCACAACGAATACACGCTGATACAAAATCTTGTTCTTTTAAAGCTCCAGGTGGTCGAATTGCTGTTGCTGGAATCGAGTAAGAATATTTTGAATAACTAATAAGCCCTGTTGCTATTAGCGCCGATGTAGTAGCTAGGCGCGCAGAATTAATAAAAAATTCTCGACGCGAAATAGCCACAATTTATACCTCTTCCGAATGTTGATAGGTAAGTACTGTAGAAACCACACCAGAGATATCATTAAAACTATTCATAGTGTCAACAATCTTGCCTTGGTTTTCTTTTTCGATAGTAACAATTAGGCGGGAATTATCAGTTACATAGTGCACTTCAACACCATCAATTGCATTTAGCTTATCACTAACTTCTTGCTCTTTGTCTTTCATAGCATGCACAAGCACACCACACATATCTATAGTTTCTTTACTCTCAGCCATAATTTACTCTCTAAACTTTAGAATATTTATTTTATAAAAACTAGCAAATATTGAAAATAACATAAGTTATTTTTATTAGAGGCCTTTGTATAAATATGGGTGATTAGCAAAATGATAGATTTTGCCGAATTGGGTATTTTATTAAAGTCAGTCCCAGCAGGGCTTCGGCAGATTTTAATAAAATACTCAAGTTGGTAGGAGATGGTGTTTTGATGATTATTTATATTTATGCAAAAGTCTCTATTAATTGACAT